>JBOHTX010000045.1:0-11258 GCA_050733855.1 Vulcanimicrobiaceae bacterium | reverse complement strand
GCCGAACCTTGCGCTCGCGCTGCCGGCCCTGCTCGGCACGCCCCGCGCGCTCCTGGCGCTCGGCGGCGCGTTGCTGCTTGCGCTCGCCGGTTCGCTGGCCGCGACCGTCACCTTCGGCGGGCTCGGCGGCTTACCTCGGGAGCCTGCACGCGCAGTTCGTCGCCGAGCGCTTCCTCGCGATTCAGGTGACTCCGAGCGCCGCGCTGTGGGCGATGGGCGTTCCGGCGGCGCTCGCGGGACGACTCGCGCTTCCGCTCGCCTGCGCGGTCGTCGCCGTGCTCACCGTGCAACTGCTTTCCAAGCGCTACGACCCGAGCGCCTGCCTCGTGCTCGCCTGTGCTGCGTTACCGCTGGCCCAACCCTTCGCACACGAGCAAGACCTGGTGCTCGCGCTCATTCCCGCGATCGCACTCGCTCGCCGCGCGCGCGGGAAACTCTGGTACGTCGGTGCGATCGGTTCGCTCGCGGTCGCCATCAACTGGCTCGCGCTCGCGGAATCGCCGGCCGCACTCGGCCAGCAAATCGCACTCGCCGTCGCCGCCTGCGGCGCACTCGCTGCGCTGGCTCCGACGCAAGCGACGGCGCCGCGCGCACTCCGCGCGTTCGCCGCGCTCGGCGTGCTCGGCCTCTGCGCGGTCGTCGCCGTCGTCGCGTTCGGCTCCTACGCCGGCGAGCATCCGCTGCCGGTCTGGCCCGATGCATTTCGGGCAGCGCTCGCCATCCCGCCGGCGCCCTCGAACGCCGTCGCCTGGCATCTCGAACAAGTCGCGGCCGGAACCACGCGGCGCGTCGCCGCCTGGGGTCTGCTGCGCGCGCTCTCGCTCGCCGCTTGCGCGTTACTCTGGGCCGCCGCCAGCATCGCGCTTACGTCGCGTGCACGCTCAGGAGTCGGGTCCGATGTGCATGCCGATCGCGAGCGCGATCTTCTCCCGCACGGCACGTAGCTCCGGGGGACGGACGCGTCGTTCGGTGGGCTGTACGCGGGAGATTGCCTCAACGACTTCCCAAGCCCTCGGCTTCGCCCACGTTTCCGACTTCTCGGCTAGTCGTCTCAAGACTACGCGGCGGGGGTGGCGGCGGCGCTGGGGAGGGCTTTCCATTGGGCTTGGGCGGCGGGCGAGAGGTGATCCATGTGCCGTAGAAAGAGCGTCAAGCGCCAGCGGTCGTCGCTCGAGAGCGTCTTCGCGAACGAGGGCATCGCCGAGAAGCGGATGCCGTGCTCGAGTTTCCAGAACGTTTCGCCCTCGGGATCGTCCTCCACGCCGTCCTTTGCGAGCAGCGGCGCTTTGATGGAGAGGCCGCGGGCGAGCAGCGAGGCTTTGGCATCGGAGGTGCCGTGGCAGACCGCGCAATTCTGCCCGTAGAGCCGGATCCCGGCGATCAGGTTGGCATCGGTCGGCTGCAGAGGATCGGCATAGCCCTTCGACTCGCGTGCGATGGTCACGCGTAGGGAGACCTTCGCCGCCCACCGCTCGAGCGGCGACGGCTTGACGTCGGCCCCGGCCGGCAGGACGCCGCCCAAGATGCCGGCGAGCGCCGCCGCGACCAGCGCCGCGACCGTGAACACGATCCCGTACAAGAAGGTGCGCATCGGCTCCGATCTTCGCGTGCGGCGGTCGTCCTCAGATGTCGACGTTCATCATGTCGTCGAACGGCGCCACCGGATTGGGGTGGAAATTCCGCAGGTCGCTGTTGTACCCGTAGAGTTCGCGGCGGTTGTCCAACACGATCGTCGGCGCGTCAGCGAAGATTTGGCGCTGAACGAGAGCCAAATCGGCGCTTCGCGATGCCGCGTCGTAGTGGACTTGCGCGTGGTCGATTGCCGCGCTGACCGCCCGGTTGCAGTAGCGAAGGTCGTTCTGGCCGTCGGGCGGGAAGCGACCGCACGAATAGAGGTTCGCGAGCCCCTGAACCGGATCGCCGCCCCAGGCGAACGCGACCACGTCGAACTTGCCGCCGAAGATGATCCCGCCGGCCTCGGCCGGTGCGAAGAAAAGCGACGAGAGGTAGTGCTTGACCACGAGCGATACCCCCAGCTGCTTCCACCAACTCCGGTACAATTCGATCTCCTGGTCGGTGTCGGCCGTGCCGGACGCCGTCGCGAAGTCGAGCACCAAGCGCACGCCGTTCTTCTGCCGAATTCCGTCGGGGCCGCGCCGCCAACCGTCGCGGTCGAGCATCGCGTTCGCCTGCGCGATGTCGAACGGGACCTGCGGGATGTTCACGTGGAAATGGCTGACGAGCGGCACGACCGATTCGTTGAGGTCGTAGATGCCGAACTGGATCTTCTTGATGATCACGGGACGGTCGAGCGCCATCCGCAGCGCGCGCCGCACGACCTGGTCCGCCAATACCGGGTGCGAGACGTTGAAATCGAGGTGGTCGAAGAAATAACTCGGCGTAGTCAGCGTCGCGATTCCCGGGATCGTTTTGACCTGCGGGAAGTAGTGCGGCGAGACCGGCGTCCACAGGTCGAGCTCGTGCGAACGCAGTTCCTCGAGGACCGTATTGCGGTCTTGCACCAGCTCGTAGACGACCCGTTTGAGTTTCGGCGTGCCGCGGAAGTAGAGCGGATTCGGGACGAGCGTCACGGAGTCGCCGCGCTTCCAGCTCTCGTACTTGAACGGCCCGATCCCGACCGGCAGCGCATTGTAAGCCGCGGTGTTGATGTCCTTACCTTCGAGCAGGTGCTTGGGCATGACCGCCGGATTCGCGCCGCCGGTCGAAAAGAACGTGACCGCATACGGCGCGTACGGTTTGCTCAAGTGGTACACGACCGTGTACTTATCGGGCTCGCCGATCTTGGTGATCAGGTCCCAGCCGTCGCGGCTGATAATGTTGGTGTGCGGGTCGAGGATCAGTTTGGTGCTGAAGACGACATCGTCGGCAGTGAACGGTGCGCCGTCGGACCAGCGCACGCCGCGGCGCAGGTGCCAGGTGATCGTCTTGCCGTCGGGGCTGATTCCGCCGTTCTGCTGAGTCGGGACTTCGGTGCAGAGTTCGGGAACGGTCGGATAACCTTGGGCGTCGGTCTTGACCAACCAGGCCATCGTCATCGAGGACAACTCGCCAAGCGTCGCCTGAGAGTTGACGAGCGGATTCAGCCCGACCAAATCTTCGGCTGAGGCGAAGCGCAGCACGTGCGGGATCGTGGAGGGATGTCGAGCCGACTCGCCGGGGGTCGACGTGCCGACCTTAGTGCAGCCGGCCGCGACGAGCGCCGCCAACGCGCCCGCAAGCAGCGCGGCAACCGGACGACGCGGCCGCAGCACGCGTTTGCTAAGCACGCAGCCTTAGGCGCGCATCGTCGCGGGATCGATGCCGCGCGCGCGATAGAACTCGGCGAAGGCGAGCGGCGAGATCTCCGAGGGTTTGATCTCGGAGCGGCCGCCCCAAAAAACGCTCGTGTAGCCGAGCGCGATGCCGGCCTCGCGCAGGTGCGCGTCGATCGCCGCCTTGTGGGCGAGGAGCAGGTCCTTATCGCGGCCGTGCGCGACGCCCATCAGGTTGACGTTGCGGAATTCGGGGCCGCCTTCGCGCCAGTAGGCGTGGGTCATGATGTGGTGGCGGCCGATCTCGCGCCCGGCCTCGATTTCGCGACCGGGCGGAATTTGCCAGTGAAAGAGCGCGTTGTAGCGCGTGACCCGCTCGTTGCCCGGGGTCGGCTTGACGTGCTCGAGAAAGGTCGAGAAACGGCCGATGACGCCGCGCTCGGCCAGCCCTTCGGCGATCCGGTAGAACGTCTCGAGATCGAGCTGCGCCTCGGCGGCCCGTGCGGCCCACAGGTCGCGCACCAGTTCGTCGGGCGCGAACTCGCGCTTGAGCGCGAGCAACGTCTGCCACTCGAGCGGCGAGAGCACGACCAGTTCGGTTTCCATCACCTCGGCAAGCACGTCCGCGCGGCTCCCGGGAACCAGGCCGCGCCGCCGGATGTGGCCGACGCCGAGCGCGAAGAGCCGCAGGGCCGGCATCACC
This sequence comes from Vulcanimicrobiaceae bacterium, assembly GCA_050733855.1. Taxonomy (GTDB): domain Bacteria; phylum Vulcanimicrobiota; class Vulcanimicrobiia; order Vulcanimicrobiales; family Vulcanimicrobiaceae; genus JBOHTX01. The sequence goes on along the minus strand of JBOHTX010000045.1, from coordinate 7,283 downwards.
CGGAAAGCCTCAGCCCCGACCGTACCTGCCAGAAATTCGGCGTGCTTGCGCAGCGAGTAGCCCTGCGGCGCTTTGAGCGTCGTCCACAGCCGGTAGTGTGCACCGGGCGTGGCGGGATCGGCGGTTCGGATGACGACGTGACCCGAGAAGGGATCGTCGTGCACCATGAACTCGAAGGCGGCGTCCAGCTTCTCGGGATCGATCTGCCACGCGATCAGCGCCCCGTGCGCCAGGCTCGTCGCCAACAGCGTTTGGCGCACGCGCCGGATCGTGCCGTTGCGCAGCATCGCCCGTATGCGGGCGAGCACGGTCTCCGCGTCGACTCCCGAGCGGGCCGCGATCTCGCCGATCGGATCGCGCAAGAAGCCGGCGATACGATCCTCGGAAACGCTCAGGATTGCGGCATTGACCGGGTCCTCGACGGTGACGGGTGCGGCGACGGCCATGCCCCGCCTTACGCTACCGCAGCGGCCGACTCCCCGCGTGCTGGGGTCGCCGGCGCTACGGCGCGGTGCCCTGGTAGTTGTCGCCGACCGCGTAGAGATAGGACTGCTCGGCCTGACGGAGCGTGTAGACCGCGGTCACCTGGTCGACCAGGGCCTGCGAGATCCCAACCTGGGCGTTGAGCAGCAGAGGGAGGGTGGTGACCCCAGCCCGGTATTGCGCCTGGGTCGCTTGCAGGTTGACGACCGCGGTCGCGTACTCTTGCTGGGTTTGAACCAGGGCCGCGCGCGCGCTGACCAGGTTCGTCAGCGCCTGCTTGACCCCGAGCGAGACGGAAAGCTTCTCGTTCTGCAGGTCCGCTTGCGCGATCGCGAGCTGTCCCCGGTTCTCGGCGATCGTGGCGGCGCGCGCCCCGCCGTCGTAGATCGGAATCGAGAGATCGACTCCGAGCGTCTGGCCGTTGCGGAAGCTTCCGCCGCTCGGGTCGGTCGAGCTGTCGGTTGCGTTCGCGCTGGCCGAGAGCGTCGGGAAATAGGCCAAGCCGGCCGACTTCAGCGAATATTTCGCGGCTTCGACCAACTGCACGGCGTTGTCGTAATCGGGCCTGAGGGCGAGCGCGCGGGTCTGGGCCGCATCGTAGGTGGGAATCGCGATCGAGGAGAGCGGCGTGTTGGTGAAGACCGGCGAGTCGTCGACCGGAACGATGTAGACGTTGGCATCGAGCCCCATCGCGTTCGCGAGCGTGGCTTGCGCCGCCAGCTGCGCCGCCTGCGCGCGCACGACCGCGACCTTCGCCTGAGCGAGCGGCAATTGCGCCGTGGCCAGCTCCGATTTGGCAACGGTACCGGCTTCGATCTGCGCCTGCACGAGCTTGACCTGCACCTCGTCCTCGCGCACGATCTCGAGGTCCACTTGGGTGGTGCGTAAGGCGGCCAGATAGTTGTAATACGCGGTCGCGACGTTGAACGACTCGGTCTGCAGATCGCGCCGGTAGGTATCGGCGAACGAGCTCTCGGTCCGCTCGGCCGCCTTCACCGACGCCGCAAGCCGTCCGCCGTCGAAGATGAGCTGCGAGAGTTGCAGGCTCAGATCGTTGCTGGTCACGTTGTCGAAATTGCTGCGCCCGACCGTCGAGCCGACGCCGCCGGTTCCGGTCGGTATTTGACTCGTCGAGTTGCCCTGCTGATGCGTGCGCTGCAAGTTCACGCCGCCGCTCAGGGCCGGCAAGAGCCCGGCCCGCGTCAGGCGCACGGCCGCCGCTTGCACGCCGACGTCGGCACGCGCGGCGGCCAGGACCGGCGAGAGTTCGAAGCCGACGTCGCTGGCCTGATCGAGGGTCAGCGTTTGCGGGATCCCGGTCGCGGCGACCCCGGCGTTGACTCCGGGGACCGGCGTGCCGTAGGCGGGATAGGGAAGCTCGATGACCCCGCTGACGGGGCCCGGCGTCTGCAGCGGAAAGGGAGTCGGCACGCTTTGGGCCGGCCTCCGGGCCGCTGCCGCCAGCGCCCGCTGGGGGCGCAGCGCCGGCGCGCAGACGACCGCAAGCGCGAGGAGCGCAAGGGCGATGAAGCGCGGGGCAAGCGACGAGCGCAACGGGGGGCACGCCGCCCCGTTCTCAGCGGAGCGCAGTTTAACGCCGGAGAACGACGCCGATGGGCCGCCGAGTGGCGGCCCGGGGGGCAACGGGGGGCACGCCGCCCCGTTCTCAAACGGCATTACCGCGCGGCTTTCGCGGGCGAGGCGGGCGGCACGCCCGCGACCGCCACCAAGCTACCGTCCTGCAGGGCGTCGGGCCGGGTCGTGATGACCGCCATCCCGGGCGAAACGCCGTTGCCGGTGACTTCGGCGAGCGTATCGGTCTCGATCCCGACCGTCACCGGCAAGAGCTTGGCCTTGCCCTCGACGATCGTGTAGACGCCGGAGCCGCGGTCGCTCTGGAAGAGCGCGGTTCGCGGCACCACGATCGCGTCGCGATGCATCTGCTTCGTCACGGTGACGGTCACGAGCATCCCGCCGCGCAAGGTCCCGTCCGGATTGGGCTGCACGATCTGCGCCAGGTACGAGAGCGTCCCTTGGGTCGGCACCGCGTTGACGGCCTTGAAGGTCCCGTGGAAGGTCCGGCCCGGCAAGCTCGCCGAGACGAAGGTCACGGGCGTCCCGGCGCGCACGTAGGTCAGGTCTTCATCGGGAACGTTGGCATTGACGTACACGGTATCGATTTGCGCGACCTGGAGAATCCCGGCATTGGGACCGGCGAAGGCGCCCGGGTCGAGCAAGCGCGCGGTGACGACGCCATCGTACGGGGCGTAGATTGCCGACTGCGCGATCTGCGTTTGCAAGAGCTGGACGTTGGCTTCGGCCTGGGCGAGCGCCGCGCGCTGGGCCGCGATCGTCGACTGGTTCACCTTCGTCTGCCCGGTATTGGTCCGCGCCGTCTCGAGCGCCGCCTGCGCAGCCGGCAGGGCCTGATTGGCATCTTGCAGGGCCTGTTGGGCCGCGACGTAGTTGGCGTGCGCCTGCACGAGCGCGGTTTGGGCGACGTACCCTTGTGCGGCCAGCTTGGAATCGCTCGTATAGATCAGTTCCGCGTTGCGCAGCGCGGCTTCGTCGGTCGCGACCGCGTTGCGCGCTTGCTGCAGGTTCTGCTCGGCCGCCGCGACCGCCGACGAATACTGTTGCGAAGAGATCGGCGCTTGGATGCGCGCGCTCGCCAAGGCCGCTTGGCTCTGGCCGACCGAGGCCTGATTGGCCGCGAGCTGCGCGCGCAGTTGCGCGTCGTCGAGCTGCGCGAGCCGTTCGCCCTTGCGGATGCGGTCGCCGACGTTGGCGAACACGGCCGTGATCGTCCCCGATTCGGGGGTGCTCAAAGTCGATTGCAGATGTGGCGCGATCTGGCCGTCGAGCGCGAGGTAGGTCGCGATCTGTTGGCGCGTCGCTTGCGCGACCGCGACCGGCAGCGGCTGCGGCGCGGCCTGCGGTTTCTTCCCTGAGCAACCACTCGCCACGGCCAACAGCACGGCAAGAAGCGCAACTTTGCGAACCATCATCTTCCCCTCTTTTAAAAACGGGGTGGCGTGCCCCCGTTCACCCCCGGGCCGCCGCTCGGCGGCCCATTGCTTCAGGATAGTCCGGCCCGTTGTACGCAGCCTGGGAGCGTTTTGATTCATCGTACCGGCGGGAGCATACGCCTCCTCGGAGTAGGTAGGGGGCATGCCCGCCAAGGTCGAGATCGGCCAACGCTACCGCAGCCAGTCGCGCGTCGAGGAATGGATGACGGCCGAGAAGGCCGGCAACAAGGGTGTCGACGTGCTCTCGACCCCGATGCTGCTGCAGATGATCGAGGATGCCGCAGTCCAGTGCTTGGCGCCCTCCCTCTCGGGCGACGAGATCTCGCTCGGCTCGTACGTCGAACTCTCGCACCTGGCGCCGACCCCGGTCGGCTTGATCGTGCGCATCGAAGTGGAGGTGGTGGGCGTCGACGGGCGCCGCATCACGTTCACCGTCGCGGCCTTCAACGAGCGCGAGAAGATCGCCGAGGGTTCGCACGAGCGCTATCTGACGGAGCGCGCGCACTTCCGCAATACCCTCGAAGAACTCCAGGGCTCGTAGGAGTCCTAGCCTCCTCGGTCGCTAAGGAGGTAAACGAACGGGCACAGCCCCGTCGCGGTCGCAGCCCGGGCGGTCCGGCCTGGACCTCGACGCGAAGGATTCTTCCGGAAACGCGCCCCGGTGCAGAAAACCGCGAGCCGCAGAGCCGGCGCGACGAAACCTCGCAGACCGTGCAAGCGTTCACCCTACCGGTGGTGGCCGCTAAGCCGCACCCACGGTCTTCCATTTCGTCAGCGTGGTACCGCACCGCCGCGCGCTGCGGGGATGCGGAGCCGAGAAACGAACCCCGGGAGTTTCGGCACCGAAGCAACCGGGTACGGCCGAGTCGACCATCCGGAAGCCCCTGGATGCCTTCCAATCAGCAGTAAGGAGGTTCAACGCGTGAAACATCTCGCAGCGCGAGCCATCGCACCGATTGGTGCCACGCTTGCGTTCGGGATCGCGGCGCTCACCATCTCGCTCGCTTCGGCGGGCGCACAGACGACGGCGCCGCCGCCGGATTTCGGTTCTCCGCCGTCCGGTGAGATTCCGATTCTCTTCAACGATCACCACGTCTACGCGAAGCCCGATATCGATAAACGCAACCGCGTCCTGGCCGCTCTGGTGCGCGGGAACACGGTACTCGTTCCGCTCCGTTCGATGTTCGAGCAGATGGGTGCGACCGTTTCCTACGATCCGGGGACGCAGACCGTCGACGTCACGAAACCCGGTTCCGACGTGAAGGTCACGGTCGGGAAGCCCGAAGTCATCATCAACGGCGAAGCCCGTCCGCTCGACGTCCCGCCCGAGCTCTATCACGGTTCGGTCTTGGTGCCGATCCGCGTGATCTCCGAAGGGATGGGCGCTTACGTTCAATGGCTGCAGGATCGCCACGTCGTCGTGGTTCGCTACATTACCGCGACGCCGCCGCCTCCGCCGCCTCCGTCGACCCCGGTTCCGACCGCGGCCCCGACGACCGCGCCGACTCCGACCCCGGTGACGCGCCCTCCGGCGCAGTTCTTCGCGGCGGCCGACGCGATCGTTCGCCCCAAGGTCTCCAACGAGTTCAGCCCCGGCAATATCGGCGGCACCTCGCCGGCGGCACGCGTCGGGCTGACCTTCCCGGTCGGCAACCTCGCGTTGCTCGCGGAAGGCACGTTCGCGCAGTACCGGTACCCGCATCGCACGGCGACCACTTCGCCGTTCGAGCAGTGCTCGGGCCCCGGCGGGGTTGCAGGTATCGATCCAGGCTGCGTCACCACGATCGGACCGACGTTCGGTTCGACCTACGTGCCGTCGTTCGATGGGCGCGATACCAGCATCGACGGGCGCCTCGGGATCGGGATCGCCCAACCGACGGGAATCTACCTGGTCGGTGCCTACGAAGATCGCTTCACCAACTACGGATATCCGCGTCTGACGGGCGTCGGCGGCGGTCTCGAGCTGTTGCCGAACTTCAAGAGCCCGTTCTCGATCTACGGAAGCATCCTCTACTTCCCGGTCATCCAAGGGTATTACAGCGGGAACAAGCTCTCGTATCGCCTGCTGAAATACCAAGGAGGCCTCGCGATCTCGCTGCCCAAGACGCCGGTCTTCGTAGAAGTCGGCTACATGGGCGAACACGGAAACGCCAACGTCAACGCCCCGATCGGTTACTCGGAAGCTAGTCTATACGGCGGTCTCGGCATCCACTTCTAGTCGAAGGCCGAGAGGCGCTTTAGCGCAGGACGAAAAGAAGCGAGGGCTCCTTGCAACTGCAAGGAGCCCTCGTCCGTTGTCTGATGGGTTCGCGTTCGGCGGTTTCGTTGCCGGTGCAGGAGCGCCGGAAAATCGCACGAACGCGGAAGGAAACACCTGGTTCGTCCGCGAGCCAGCCCCCCTCTCGGAACGAGCGGCGAATGCAATGGATGCACCTCGCCACACGTCTGCGCGAACAGCGGGACTGTCGTTCCGAATCCTTTCTGGAGGCAACTTTGAACCGACTCAGCACGAGTGTGCTCGGGTGGTCGTTCATCGCGAGCCTGGGGCTCGCGATGGTCGTTGGGCCTTCGGTTTCGTTCGCTGCGCAAGGTAAGGTCGGCCCCTACGCGCACGCGCACGGGACCGCGCCGGCGACCGTCGCGCAGGCCACCACCGCGCAGACGAACGACCAGAGCATGCCGCCCGCCGACTTCGGATCGCCGCCCTCGGGCGAGATTCCGATTCTCTTCAACGACCATCACGTCTACGCGAAGCCGGATACCGAGAAGAACAATCGCGTCCTGGCCGCGCTCGTGCGCGACGGGACGATTTTGGTCCCGCTGCGCTCGATGTTCGAGCAGATGGGTGCGACGGTTTCGTACAACGGCTCGACCAAGACGGTCGACGTTTCGAAGCCGGGCGCCGACGTCCAAGTGACCGTCGGGAAACCCGAAGTCGTGATCAACGGCGAGAGCCGGCCGCTCGACGTCCCGCCCGAGATCTATCACGGCACCGTGCTCGTCCCGCTGCGCGTCCTCTCCGAAGGAATGGGCGCGTACGTCCAGTGGCTGCCCGACCGCCGGGTCGTCGTGGTTCGCTACATCACGGCCGCTCCGCCGACGCCGGCGCCGACCGAGGCGCCGACTCCGGTTCCGACGGCGCCCCCGACCCCGGCTCCCGCGCCGACTGCCTCACCGTATCCCTACGAGGCGTACGCCGTCGGCGACTACATCTTCTCGCCGAAGGTCTACAACGAGCTGAGCCCCGGCAATTCGGGGACGGCGTCGTACCGGGCCGCGGGCGCGGTCGAATTCCCGGCCTTCGGTGGGCCGTGGATGCTGGGCGCGGATTACCGTAGCTTCGGATACCCGCACAATGCCCTCGCGGCCAGCGGGACCTGCCCGATCGCAGGCGATCCGGGTTGCGTCACCGCGATCGGAACGCAGGGACAAACCTACGTGCCGAGCTTCCAGGCGCGCGATAGCGACGTCGATATCGAGTTCGGTCCGCACGTCGGCGACCCGCGCATCTACTTCGACGTGGCCTACATGTTCCGCAACACCAACTACGAAGGCGGAGCCTTCCCCGGCCAACAGCACGGCGTCGGATTCGGGCTCGACAAGCTCCCCGATCTCGACCACCCGTTCTCGATCTACGGCTCGGTCTTCTACTTCCCGAATCTCCAGACCAACGGGCTGCAGACGATCGACACCCTCGGCGATCTCGGCCACGTGACCTACCGCGACTTGAAGTACAACGTCGGTGCCGCGCTGACGCTCGGCAAGACACCG
>JBOHTX010000044.1:0-11521 GCA_050733855.1 Vulcanimicrobiaceae bacterium | reverse complement strand
TTCTTCAACACCGGGACCTTCCCGGGTGGCTTCCTCGGCTACACCGCGGGCTTCACCGCGTTCTACGGAGCAGCGGCAGTCGCCGGCAGCTACCAACTCACGCTCAACGTGTTCTCGAGCACGTCGCCGACGTTCACGACCCAAGCGACCGGGACGCTCAGTTCGAAAGCCGCCCTTCCCCTGTTCGCGACTCCGACCTTCACCGAGGACACCAAAGGCGGCGGAACGGCGAGCGTGACGGTTCCGGCCGGCTGCACGGAAGCGCTCGTCTACATCGTCGACCTCAACGGGAACACGAATACGGCGAAGAGCAATCCAGTCGTCTTCTACACCGTCGAGGTGACGGGCTCCGGGACGCAGACGGCGACGCTCCCCGATTCGCTCGGACCGGCGCCGGGGACACTTGGCCCGCAGCCCTCGCTCAACGCGGGGGATCCATACCTTGTCTACGCCGTCGGCTTCGATTACCCGGCGTTCGAAGCGGGACCGCCCGCAAACACCAGCGCGGCCCCCCCGATCACCGGCTCCAACGGCCAGGCCGACCTCACCATGAGCGGCTTCGCCGCTGGGACCTACGGCAGCGGCATCACGGGCGGCGGCCTCTCTCGGACGCACTTCGTCTTGCCGGGACGGCGCCTGCCCTAGCCGGCCGGCGTTCGATCAGTGCTTGGGAGCGGCGCTCGGTGTCGATGCGGCACCGGGCGCCGTTTCGTCTGCGCTCGGAAGCCCGGCGATCGCCGCCTGGAGATACGTCTTGAGTTGTAGTCCCTCGCGAAGGAGGCGCGCGTCGGGGCTGCTCGAGGAGATCTCGCCGAGCGATTCGATCTGCGGCATCTGGTCGAGATACGAGATCGCCTGCTGATACGAGGCACGCGCATCCGCGTCGTTCTTCGCATCGGCCTGATAGGTGCCGACCCGCTGGAGCGAGCGGGCGACCTGCAAGCGAGTGTAGATGCGGTCGACGACGACGGCGTTCGTCTGCGATTCGCCGGCACCACCGCCGAAGTTCGAGCCGCCCTGATACTGCTGTTGATCGTAACCCTTCATGCAGCTCAGGTAGCCGTCGATCATCGCTTTGGCCGTCGCCATCAAGTCTGGGGTCAGGACCTTCGATTGCGCGAGGATCGCATCGAGATGCTGCCCGGTCGGGTTCACGTTCGGACACTGCGGGTCGTTGAAGGTCGCGTTGTCGGCCGCGGCCGGCTGCGAAGCCGCGGCAAAGGCCGTCAGCGCCGCGGCCGCGACCACCGCAAGGGCGGGAGAGCGCATCGTTCGCATGTGCCGGCCTTCCGGGGAAACGCGGCTTCTCTCCTACGCCTCGACGCGCGGGTGTGCGAGATGGAACGCAGTCGCCCGCTGGTAGCGGCGCACGATCCCGGTCAGCACCGTCTCGCCGTACGGACGGCCGAGCAACGAGCAGCCGCTCGGCAGACCGTGCGGGCCGAAGCCGTTCGGGAAGCCGATCGCCGGAAGTCCCGCAAGGTTGCCGGGCTCGATCAGGGTCACGGCGCCGGGATACTTCGGATACGCTTTCTCGAACGGCAGCGCGAGCGGGTAGGCGACGGTCGGGAGCGTCGGCGCGACGATCGCGTCGTAGGCGCCGAAGGCGCGCTCGAGTGCGGCGCTCATCTGCGTCCGGCGCCGCATGGCGTCGAGGTAATCGACCGCGAGCGTCCCGTAGGCGACGTAACCGCCGATCCGGTCGTGCGCGTTCTGCAACTCGCGCGCGCGCCCGCTCTCGATCAGCGTGCGGAACGCCGAGGCCCCCTCGGCGTTCACGATCGTCTCGACGGCGTCGCCGTAGGGCAATTCGGGAAGCGCGACACCTTCGTGCAGCTCGCAGAACCGGGCGAGCACCCCGAGAGTGCGCTCGAAGTTCGCGCGGACCGCCGGCATCGTTTTCTCGGTGGCGCGCGCGAGCACGCCGACCTTCGGGCGCCGCGGCAACGCCGGAAACGGCCGCGTTACGGCCGTTGGGTCGAGCGGATCGGCGCCGGCGACCGCGCGCAGCACGCTCTCGTCGTCGGCAGCACTGCGCGACAGCGGGCCGAGCTTATCGAGCGTCCAGCAAAGCGCCATCGCGCCGTGCCGGCTGACGCGGCCGTAGGTCGGACGAAGACCGGTCACACCGCAGCAGGTCGAGGGGAAGAGAATCGAGCCCGAGGTCTCCGAGCCGAGCGCAAACGGCACGAGCCCGGCTGCGACCGCGGCGCCGGGGCCGCTCGAGGAGCCGCCGCTCCAATAGTCGGTGTTCCACGGCGTGCGCCCCGGGCCCGTGAACGACGCGTCGGCATCGTCGTAGCCGAAGCCGCCGGCGAGTTCGACCATCGCGAGTTTCGCCACCAGGACCGCGCCCGCGCTCGCGAGCCGGCGGACGGACGTCGCGTCGAAATCGAAACGCTGTTCGCGAAAGGGAGCGGCCCCCCAGGTGGTCGAGCCGTCGCGCGTCGCGAGCAAGTCCTTGACGCCATACGGAATCCCATGCAGCGGCCCGCGCACGCGTCCGCGCGCCCGTTCGCGATCGGCCCGCGTCGCTTCGGCCTGCGCGCGTTCGTGCAAGATCGTGATCACGGCGCCGTAGCGCGGTCCATACCGTTCGAGCCGCGAAAGCGCAAGCGCGGTCAGCTCGCGCGAAGAGAGGGCCTTGCGCGACAGCAGCCGCTGCAGCTTCGCGCAATCGGCGAAAGCGAGTTCGTCCTCGGTCATTGCGCGACCGGGCGCGCTACCACGGTTCGACCCGAAAGCGCGTCACCGGCTCGTCGGCGTTGACGAGCGCGGGCTTGCCGTGTGCGAGCCGGGCGCCGCTTTTCCGGTTACCCTCGATCTCCTTCGCGATCGCCGCGACCTGCGCGTCGCTCAGTTGCGGATCGAATCGGCGCGCCGACCGCGCGAACGCCTCGCCCGCGCTCGCCGAGGCTACGACCGCCGCGTTTGGACTTGCCGACGGCGTCCGCTCCGGACGCGAGGCCGGAGGGCTCGCGTATGCGTCGCCCGGCCGCAGCGCGAACGCCGTCACTCCGAGAGTCGCCGAAACGACACTCGAAAGAAATCGCCGACGACCGGTACCAGCGCGATCCGCCTTGTGCTTGCTCAAGCTCTCGCCGCCGTACCGTTCAGCCGCGCCGACGCGGCGGCTTTGGTTTTGAGCTCGGCTCCGCGAACAGCACGACACCGAGGCTCTCGGCGGCCCGCCGGAGCTGCAGGTCATTCGTCGCGAGCATTTTGCCCATGTTGAGCGCAACGCCTAAATAAGCGGCATCGTAGGGGGTCAAACCGTGCGCTTGCGCCAGCCGAAGCTCTTGACCGAGTCCTTGCGGCGCTTCAAGTTGGGCGCGCAATTCGCGGAGCGCATCGAGCGCTTGCTGCACCGAGTCGGCACCGATGCGGCCTCGTCGCAAGGCCGTCGCCAGGCCGCTTTGGATTTCGTACGGCCACAGCGCAGGAACCACGAGACCCTCACGCGATGCGAGGGCGACCGCCGCTCGCGCGTAGGCCGAATCCTCGTCGGGCAAGACGGTGGCGAGGGCTGCCGAGGCGTCGACGACGAGGCTCACGTCAGAGGCGATGCCCCTCGTGCATGAACTCGCGCCAGGTCTCGCCGCGCTTGCGAATCGGGCGACCTCCGTTCTCCTTGCGAATGCGCTCTCGAAGGGCGTCCATCCGCGCGAGCAGCTCGTCCGACGAGGCCTGGGTGGGCGATACGACGGCGACCGGCCGATTGTTGCGCGCAATCACGATGCGCTCTCCGTGCTCGACGCGCTCGATGAGGCGCGAAAGGTGCATCTTCGCCTCCGCGATATTGTAGACCTGATCTTTCATATAGCCTAGGCTATCAAAATGACCACCTTTCCGCAAGGCCGCGACCCGGGGTCCCCAGACGCGGGCCACGCTGCTCCCGCCGTAGGCAGCTCCGCGAGTCAGACCTCCATCACGACCGGGACCACGATCGGGCGGCGTTTGGTTTTCTCGAAGACGGCTTTCGAGAGGCCCTGGCGGATGTGTTCTTTGACGGTCGCGATGTCGCGAATGCCCTCGCTGCTGCAACCGTCGAGGATCTCGCCGACACGGCGTTCCAGGTCGCCGATCACCACCTCGGAATCGGGGATGTAGAAGACCCCGCGCGAGACGACATCGGGGCCGGCGACGACGCGCGCTTCTTCGGCATCGACCGTGACGACCACCATCAGGATGCCGTCGGCCGAGAGGTGCTTGCGGTCGCGTAAGACCGCTTCGCCGATCTCGCCGACGCCGCTGCCGTCGACCAGCACGTTGCCGCCGTAGGTCTTGCCGATCCGCGCCGCGCCTTCGCTCGTAAATTCGACCACGTCGCCGTCCTCGATCACGAAACAGTGGTCGGCCGGGACCCCCGTGCGCTGCGCGAGCAGCGCGTGCTGGACCAGCATCCGGTACTCGCCGTGCACCGGGATGAAGTTCTGCGGGCGCACCAGGTTGAGCATCAGCAGCAGCTCCTCTTGCGAGGCGTGCCCCGAGACGTGCGCCTGGGCGTTCGCCGTCCCGGCGATCACGGTCGCGCCGAGGCGGTAGAGGTTGTTGATCGTACGGCCGACGCTCTTCTCGTTACCGGGGATCGGGGTCGCCGAGATCACGACGGTATCGCCGGGAATGATCTTCATGCGGGAGTGATCGTGCACCGCCATCCGCGAGAGGGCCGACATCGGCTCGCCCTGCGAACCGGTCGTGATCACCACGATCTCGTTCGGCGGAAAGCCGTCGATCTGCTCGATCCGCACCATTCGCTCGGCCGGCAGCTTGAGGTAGCCGAGTTCACTGGCGTGCTGCACCACGTTCTGCAGCGAGCGTCCGAGCAGCGCGATCCGGCGCTCGAAGCGGATCGCCTGATCGATCACCTGCTGGATGCGCGGCACGTTCGAAGCGAACGAGGTGACGATGATCCGTCCCGGCGCGCGCGCGAAGATGTTGGCGAACGCTTCGCCAACGACCCGTTCCGAGGGCGTGTGGCCCGGATTCTCGGCGTTGGTCGAATCGGAGAGCATCACCAGTACGCCCTCTTCACCGATCCCCGCGATCGCGGCGAAATCGGCCGGCTTGCCGTCGAGCGGGGTCTGATCGAACTTGAAGTCGCCGGTATGAAAGACGGTGCCGAGTTCGGTGCCGAGCGCGAGCGCGCAGGCGCCGGAGACGCTGTGGTTGATGTGGACGAACTCGCATTCGATCCCGCCGTACTTGACCACGTCGCCCGGCTCGACCGTCACGAAATGCTTGTCGCTGAACTGCTTCTCGCGCGATTTGGCGCGGATGAGCGCGAGCGTCAGGGCCGTCGCGACCACCGGAACGTCGAATTCTCGCAGCAGGTACGGGATACCGCCGATGTGATCTTCGTGGCCGTGGGTCACGAACAGCGCGCGAAACTTATCGGCCCGCTCGCGCAAATAGCTGAAGTCGTTGATGACGATGTCGACCCCGAACATCTCGTCGTCGGGGAACATCAAGCCGCAGTCGACCGCCACGATATCCTCGCGCGTTTCGAGCAGCGTCATGTTGCGCCCGATCTCGCCGCAGCCCCCCAGCGGAATGATGCGCAGGAAGGGAACCTCGGGCGGCGGCGGGACGACGAGCGTATCGGCGGACGACCGCCGGCCGTTGCGTTGCGCGGCCACCCGGCTAGCCGAACGCCGCCGGCGTCGCGACAGAAGGCGGGAGGCGTACCAGTGTTCTCTCTCCTTCTGCTCGCGGCGCTTGCATCGACCCGGCCTTCGACGCCGGCCCTGCACGGACCGTCCCACGCGGCACCCTGCCGCCAAAGGCATCGGCGGACGCACCGAACGCCCGGCTCGCGGCGCGGCGAAGCGCTCCGCGACGCGCTCGGCGCGAGCCCGGCCTCGCGGGCAGCCGATCTCTACTCGTTGCACGCCCGCCGCCGGGCAGCGACCTATCTGCGCCTGCGCCTGCTCGAACTCCGCGAGGAGGGCCTCGACCGCGCCGTCGACGTGATCGAAGGGCGCCTCCCGGTCGATATCCTCGTGCCGCCGCTTCATCGGTAAGGCGCCGGGAAATGCCGCAGCCGTTGCGTACGGACAAACACCGTACACGAGGAAGGGACCGTACGGAAATATACCGTACGCTTTTGGCATCGTGAAAGCGACCGACGAGCGGCTCGACCTGCGCGTTCCCGCGGCGGTAAAGGAGCGTCTGCGCCGTGTCGCGGCGCTCTCGGGCCGTTCGATGAGCGATTTCATCGTTGCCGCTGCGCTCGAGAAGGCCGAGGCCGTGTCCGCCACGATTCGGCGCTGGGAACTCGACGCCGAAGACAGCCGCCTGGTGCTCGAGGCGCTCTCCCGCCCGCGCAAGCTGCCCGCGCTGCGCGCCCTGCTCGCCGAAGGCAAAGGCTGATCGCTCGGATTGCTCGACGGCTTCGCGCTGGAACCGCTGTCGCGCCGCCACCGGCGCGACGCGTTCCGTTGTGCGAGCGCAAGCCTCAACGATTTCATCCGAAAACGAGCGAAGGGTCAGGACGCAGGCGACACGACCCGCGTCCACGTGTATGCCGACGCGTCCGGCCGAATCGCCGGCTTCTTCACGCTCTCGGCGCACATGCTCGATCTGACCGGCCTGCCCGATTCCTTGCGGCGCGGGCGCCCACAGCTCGCCGTTCCGGCAACCCTCCTCGGCAGATTCGCGGTCGACGACGAGTTCGTCGGTGGCGGCCTGGGGCGCTATCTGCTTGGACGCGCGTTGCGGACGGCGTGCGAGGCAAGCGCGTTGGTCGCGTCGGCCGTCGTCGCCCTCGATCTCGCAAACGACGCCTCCGCGAACGCCGAGAGGCTGTACATTCGCAACCATCTGGGTTGAGTTTGCCGTCGCCCCGCTCGGGAAGGCGCCGCAGGCCGGGAGCGAGCGGCGAAGGGCGAATCGGGCTGCGGTGCGTCCCGATCCCTCGCCGTCATCCGAACCGACACCCGAGGCGTGCGGCGAGCATGCCCACGGCTGGGAGGTTCCGCGCGACATCGTGATCGCGCCGCGGCGCGCCTTCGCCGGGATCGCCGCGCACGGAGCTTGGCTTCCATCGTATGTGGTGCTGGTCGTGTGCGGCCTCGCGTACGTGGCGCTCGCAGCACCGGCGCTCGAACATGCGACGTTCGTCGAGCTGACGCGCAACGGGGCCCGCGCGCTCACCGCCCCGGCTCCGCAGCTTGCGCGCGAGTCGCTGATCGATTCCGCCGTCGCAAGCGCCGTGCAGCCGCTCTGGATCGCGGCCTTCTTGGGGGCAACCGCCTGCCTGCTGGCGCGGCTGCGCGACCGCGGGCATCCGGCGCCGCGCCTGGGTGTCTGCTTCGCGCTCGCCGTCGCGAGCGCGATCCCAGCGGCGCTCGGGAACCTGCTGAGCGGCATTCCGGTCGCCGCGCGCGGGGCGACGCACTATCCGACCTTTGGGCTGCTCGCAACCGCGCTTCCGATCAACCTCGGGGTCTTCGCGCCGGAGCACGCCGAAACGCAGCGTATCTTTCTCGCGAGTTTCGGCCTCTTCGATCTGTGGTCGGCGATCCTGTTCGCCGACGGGCTGGCGACGATCGCCGAGATCCCGCTTGCGGTCGGACTCGTTCTCGCACTCGCGGTCGACGTGCTGGCGGCGCTCTACTTTTTGCTCGGGTGAGGGGCGAATTCCGGCAGGCGCGAAACCTTGCGTCCGGAGCTTCGCTATGAAGCCCCGGAGGTCTCCCCGTGACTGCTGCTCCGCTCGTTGCCGACCGCAGTGAAGCGGCCGTGCTGCTCGACGTGCTGATTGCGCCGCAAGCCGCCTTCGCGGCGCTGCGCGAGCGGCCGCGCTGGCTGCTGGCCTTCGTCGTGACCGCGGTCTTGGGAATCGTGGGCTCGCTCTTGCAGATCCCGGCCGGACTCCACGTCGCGGCCGCGACCTTCCAAGCCAACGCCGCGAACAATCCCACGATCGCCGAGATGTCGGCGGCGGAGCGGCAGCACATGCTCGGGATCGCGCTTTCGACCCAGCACTGGACCTGGATCGTCTATCCGATCCTGGTCTTCGTCGGCGTCACGATCGCCGCGCTCGTGATCGCGGCGATCAACGCGATGGCAAACGGCGAGATCGGCTTCCGGCGCGCCTTCGCGCTCGCGATGAACGTCGCACCCCTGCACTTCGGGATCGGCTACCTCGTGATCGGGGCCCTCGCCTACCTGCACGGCCCGCAGAGCTTCACGACGACCCGCGACGTCTTCGGATTGCTGCCGAGCCTGGCGTGGTTCGCGCCCGGCGCGCCGCCCAAACTCTTCGCTGCGCTCGCCTACGTCAACGTCTTCGAAATCTGGTCGTTCGTGTTGCTCGGAATCGGGATCGGGATCGTCGGGAAGCTTGCGCGCGCCGTCTCGTACGTTGTGAGCTTCGTGGTGACGTTCGGCGGCATCGCCTTCGTCGCGCCCTTCGCACGATGAGCCACGGTCTCGCCGTCGTCGTGCTGCTTTCGCTCCTCTCGCCGCCGGCCGCTGCCGCAACGCCGTCGCCCTGCCCGCTGTCGGCCCCATGCACGTTCGCCTCGCCGGCAGCGCCCGCGACTCCGAACGCACCTGCGATGCCGAGCGCGGCGCTCTCGCCGAAAACGAGGGCGATCCGCTCGTCGTTGCCTTCGCCGCCTGCGATCCCGGAGCGGCCCCTCGACGGGCGCGGCGCCGTCGCGTTCGCGCTCCACAACTCGCCGCAACTGCTGCAGCAACGCGCTGCGATCGCGCAGCTCGAACTGACGTACACGCGGCTGCGGGCCGGCGAGTTCCCGACGCTCGAAGGTCTCGCGCAAAATCAGATCGCCAAGCAGTCGAACGTGAGCGGTCCGTTTGCGCAGTTCGGGATCGCGCCGGTCACCAACTTCTCGCAGAATACGGCCGAACTGAGTTCGAGCTACAACCTCTTCAACGGCAGTGCTCAACTGCGCGCGCAGCAGGCCAAACGCAACCTCGAGGGCGCGCAGGCCGACCTCGTGCGGATGGAGGAGCAGACCACGATCTCCGTCTCCACCTCGTTCTACGCGCTGGTCGCCGACCGCGCGAGCGTCGCACTCGACGAGGGAGACCTCACCTACCAAGAGGAGCTCCACCGGATCGCGCAGGCAAGCGAACGGCTGGGGCGGGTCGCGGGCGTCGACGTGCTGCGCGCCGAGGTCGCGGTCGTGCGCAGCCGCTCGGCGCTCGTGCAGGCCCGCGTCGACGAAGCGAACGCCGTCGATGCGCTCGATATCGCGATCGGCGCCTCGCTGGGAACACCTTTCGCCATTCCGCAAGATCTTCCGCAGCCGGCGCTGCCGGCCGCCTTGCCGCAGGTGCTCATCGCGCTCGCCGACCGCAATCGCCCGGAGATCGCGTCCGCCAAAGATGCGGTCGCCGCAGCCGACCTTGGGAACGCAAGCGTCGATAGCGACCTGCGGCCGACGGTCGCGTTGACCGGCGCCTTCGGCAGCCAAGTCTCGCCGACCAACTTCGTGCTCGAACAGCAGCAAATCGACGCGGCCAATGCCCAGGCGCTCGCGAGCTACAACCTTGAGAAGCAGCTCTTCCCGTTCGCAAACTTGCCCGCGCCGGCGCCGCTCCCCCCGGTCGACCGGAACGTGCCGGGCTTCTGGCAATTCGGGATCACCTCGACCTTCCAACTGCCGCTCTACGATTACGGCGCCCGAGCCGCTGCCCACCACGCCGCCAAGGCGCAGATCGAAGCCACGGTCGCAGCGCTGAAGAGCGCCTACGCTTCCGTCGAGGCCGATGTCGAGGCCGCGCTGCGCAACCTCGACGCGGCTTCGGAGAAGCTGACGCTCGCGCGGCAATCGGCAGCGCTCGCCGGCGAATCGGCGCGGATCGCGCAGTTGCAGTACGGGCGCGGCTTGCTCTCGCTGACCGATACGCAAGCGACGCAGCAGACGGCGCTCTCCGCCGAGAACGATCTGCTGGCCGCCCAAGTCGGCTATGTCACCGCGACGATCCGCTTGCGGGTTGCGCTCGCGCCGCCGGACTTGGCCGAAGCTGCGGACTTGCGCGACCAATGACGCCGCGCCGCCGCAACCTGCTCCTGGTCGCCCTCGCCGTGATTGCGATCGTGCTGCTCGGGCTGTTCGCAGCGCATCCGGGCGGCGGACCGCTCGCCGTGCGGATGGCGCGCGTGACCCGAGGTAACTTCCAAACGACGCTCCCCGAAAGCGGGGTGGTGCAGATGCCGCGGGTCGTCGTGCTCCCGGCCGCGGTCACCGGAACGCTCGGGCAGATCCTCGTCCGCCCGGGCGACCGCGTCGCGGCCGGAACCTTGCTCGCGACCATCTACAACGATCAGCTCACCTCCAGTCTGCACGATGCCGAGGATTCGGCGTTGGCCGCCGCTGCGCACGTACAAACCGTCACGGCCCAAAATGCCGCGCTGCCCGAGCAGAACCACTCCTCGATCGTGCAGGCCCAGGCTGCCGTCGTGGCCGCGAAATCGGCGCTGACGCAAGCGCAGGGCGACCTCGTCTCGGGCCAGCAATCGGGCCTCGGCTACACGAGCGATTCGGCGCAAGCCCAGCGCATCGCCGCCGATGCGACCCTGGCACGCGCGAAGACCGAACTCGACGAAGCCGACCGTCTCTACGGCGCCGACCTCGCGCTCTACGCACAGCGCGGCCTCTCCAAGGATGCGCTCGATCAAGCGCGCGACCGCCGCGACGAAGCGCAAGTCGCCTTCGACCAGGCGCACGGCGAACGCGCGATCCTCGATAGCACGCTGGTGCGCGAACACGACGTGCTCGAAGATCGCGTGCAATCGGCTCGCGACGCGCTGCGCCAAGCGCAAGCGGCGCTCGCCGCCGCGCAGGCGAACGCGCTCGCCTCGAAGACGGGCGATCTCGCCGGCGCGAAAGCCGACGCCGCGCGCGCGCAGGCCGATCTCGCTTTCGCGCGCGAGCAGGTCGCGCACCTGGAGATTCGTGCCCCGTTCGCCGGGATCGTGCAGCGGGTCGCAACCCAGCCGAACGATCCGCTCCGGACGCTCGAACCGGGCGACGCGGTGACCCTCGGCCAAGCACTCGTGACGCTGGCGGAAGGCAACCGCTACGTCGTCCGCACCAAAGTCGACGAACAGGACGTCTCGCAGATCGCGCTCGGGCAACGCGCGATCGTCGGCGGCGAGGATTTCGGCACGAAGAAACTGGGCGGCCGGATCGTTGCGATCTCGCCGGTCGCGATCCGCTCCGAAGATCCGGCCGATACCGCGCGCGAAATTCCCGCCACGATCGCGCTCGACGATAATCTGCCGTTCCTGCGCGACGGGCTCTCGGTCGACGTCGACATCGTCACCCACGACCTGCCGGGCGTTCTGCTCGTCCCGATCGATGCGCTCCGCAGCGATGCGAAGGGCTCCTACGTGTTCGCTGTCGTGCACGGCCACGCCGTGCGCACCAAGGTCACGCTCGGCCCCGAGAACGATACACGAGCGGTGGTGCGCAGCGGCGTGAGCGCCGGGACGCAGGTCGTCGACGACCAGACCGCGCTCGTCGCCGAGGGTGCGGCCGTGAGC
>JBOHTX010000043.1:0-11628 GCA_050733855.1 Vulcanimicrobiaceae bacterium | reverse complement strand
TCTCAAACCCGAACGCGACACGCAGCTCGAATTTGGCGGACACCTCCCGGTCGGCTCGGGCGACCTCGGCTTCCGCGTTTGGCAGAAGAACGCGAACGACCTGATCGACGATACCCAAGTCGGCGTGACGCTCTTGCACCAGGACATCAACTACGCCCTCGGGCGCATCTCGCAGGAGGCCTTCGATTACGTCGTGCCGCTGCCAAACGACGGCCGCGCGTACCTCAACGTCGCGCACACCGTTTCGCTCAACAAGGGCTGCGAAACGCAACTGCTCGCGCCGTGCTTCGGTTCGCCGGCGGACTTCACGCCCGCCGATCACGACCAGGCGTACAGCATCAGCGGAGGACTCTTGCTCAACGACCGGCGCGGCGGCTGGTTCTCCGCGGATATGGAATACGGGAGCGGACTCTCGTCGGCGCTCTGTCCACCGACGACGCTCGGCTACTGCAAACAAACCCCGCACACGACCTTCGCGGCGGAAAAGGGCCTGGCGCTCGGCCGGCACGCGGCGCTGACTATCCGCATCGAAAACCTACTGGGCGACCGCTACTTCGTAACGCTACTCAACGCGCAGGGAAACCATTTCGCTCCGCCGCGGACGCTCAGCCTTGGGGCGCGTTTCGGCGAGTAAGAAACCCTGGACTCGTTCCCAGGGAAACGCCGGAGCCGCTCGAACGGCAAATCACCGGTGAAATTGCCCTCGACCGTTCGGCTCTCGTTCTTCGTTGCCGTCGCCCTGGTCGCGGCGGCGCTCGGCGATCCGTGCGTCGAATCGCTAGCGGGCGCGGGCGTTTTCGGCCCGGGATACGCCGATACGAACCATCTCGGCGTGATCCCCGCGCTGATCGCCGGGCTGACGTTCGTCATCGGCCTGCTCGTCGTCCGCGGCATCGAGGGCTGGCGCACCATTCGGGCCGAGCGTTCGGCCCGGCTGGCGCTCGCCGCTTCGCTCGAATCGGCACGCGGCGTCCCGCTGCCCGAGCTCGCGCTGGTCGTCCCGTTGCAACTCGCGGCGGTTTTCGGAATGGAATGCCTCGAGGCGGTGATGGTCCATCGACCGCTTCCGAGCGGGCTCTCGTGGCTCGGCGCTCCGCCGCTCGTGAGTCTCGCGATCCATGTCTTGGTCGGGATGGCGTGCTTGTGGACGCTGCGGCGGATCGTCCGCACGCTGCTCGGCGGGCTGGCCGCCTGCATTCGGGTCGCCGCCGCGATCGTGGTGCGACGGCACGCGCCTGCGAGCGCGCCGTCCGCCGCAGATGCGGGTCGCGAGCGGGTCTTCGTTCTTCGCGCGCAAGCGCCGCATTGTGGGCAAGTCGGCGAGCGCGCGCCGCCGGCGTTCCTCCTTTCGCCGATCAGCTAACGCTCGGATTCGCGCGGTCGCATCGCACCGCGCAGGGGGAACGCTCGAATGCAGACTTTGCGCACGGCAAGGTTCTGGCTCGCACTCGCATCGGCGCTCGCATGCGCGGCGACCCGGCCGTCGGCCGCACACGCCGCGGAGGCGACGACCGGGACCATCTCCGGCACCGTAACGGCGGGCGGTCAGACGCTCGCGAATGTGCGCATCGATGCGGCATCGGCTTCGGGAAATGCCTCGGTCCGCAGCGACCTGCACGGCCGCTTCATCATCTTAGGCTTGACGCCCGACACCTACACCGTCTCCGCGCAGGCGACCGGCTATCAGTCGCTCTCAGAAAGCGGCGTCCTCGTGCTGCCCGGCGGAACGCGCTCGCTCGATTTCCGGCTGATCGTCGCGCTCAAGACGATCGGGATCGTCAAGGCGACCGCCAAAGCGTTCGCCATCGGCTCGCCCAGCGACTCGTTCACGATTGCCGGCGCGAACGCGCGTGCGCAGACCCCGCCGGTTTCGTCGTCGGGGCTTGCGAACTACGCGGCCGGAACCGTCCAAGGGGCGATCGCTGCCGTGCCCGGCGTCCAACTCGACGCCTTCGCGAACGCGATCGTGCGCGGCGGGCAAGTCGACGATTCCGTCTTCGATTACGATTCGATTCCGATTCCGCAGGCGCTGATCGCCGAACCGGGCGGCAACGTGGTCGGCGCGCAACTGCCGACGACCGGGATCGCCAGCACCACGGTCACGCTCGCGGGCTTCGAGTCGCAAAGCGAAAATGCACTCGGCGGCGTGATCGATCAGATCCCGGCGGTCGGCACGTATCCGGGCAGCACGACGCTCGAACTCGCTGACGGGGTCGCGGGTGCTCCGACCCGTCTCGCGAGCTTCGAGCTGCTCGGCGCGACGCCGGACCGGCGCCTGCGCTACGCTTTCGCGAGCACGGTCGGCAGCGACGGCTTCACCTACGGCAACGGCGCCTTCAACCCGTACGAGGCGGGGACGTACGGCCTCGCGCTGCAGAACCGCAGCCAGTATTCCTTCGAGGGAAACGTGCACGAGAAAGTCGGCGCCGACGACGATGTCTCGATCCTTGGCCTCGTCGGCCAGGCAGCCTACGACCAGTACGGGACGCCCTACGCCGGCGAGACCTACGGCGCGTTCGACGGCGCGACGATCCGGTATCCCGGCGAGACCGATCCCAACGCGCCGGTCGATTTTGCGACCGGGATCCGCGGAACGTACGACCTCCTCAAGGCGACCTGGTTGCATACCGGGGAGCGTTCGCTCTCGCGCGTGCAGCTCTATCAATCGCGGATCGGCTCCTCGGCGGGCGGTCCGTTCTGGGACGAAAACGGCTTCCCCAACGGCGCCTTCTCGCTCTCGCAGTATCAAGCGGCCCGCGAGACCGGGCTCGGCTACGACGGCGACCTCTACGGAACGCGCCACCATCTCAGTTTCGGCGCCGGCTACTCCGTCGACGCGAGCTATCTGAATCAACTCGTGCCGACCTTCGATGAGGTGGTCACCTCGAAGCCGACGCTCTCGTCGTTTCTCGCCTACGCGGGCGATACGTGGAGCCTCTCGCGCCGGCTCGATCTCATGGCGGCGGCGCGCCTGACCTCGACCCACGTCCTGCCCGACCGCGGCTTCGGGTACAGCGTCGGCGCGCTGGACCCGCACTTCGCCGCGAGCTACCATCTCGGCGACGAGCTGGCGCTGCGCGCGACCTTCGATCACACGACGGTCGCCCCCAAGCCGCTCGAAGCGGACCGCTTCGATTCGAACAACGTCGACCAAAACGGCGTCCCGGCGCCCTTCGTTCCGCTGGCCCCCGAATCCGCAAACGACTTTACGTATTCTCTCGAAGGCGGCGGCGCGCTGCAGTTTCGCGCGACCTACTACGCCGACTACGAAAAGAACCGAATCGACGTCCTGCCGGTCAATTTTCGGCAAGAGGAGGCCGGCGGCGTCGCCAACCCGATCGGCCTTCCCACCAACATCGGGCAGCTGCGGGCGCACGGTTTCGAGCTGTGGCTGCACCGCGGCGGGCTGACCTTCGATGCCGACCTGATCCGCGCGTTCTCTTCGAGCGCCTCGCAGTTCGCCTACAACTCGCTCAACGCGCCGGCAATCGCGGCGGGCCACCTGTTCCCGGTCGGCTATGTTCCCGATCTGACCTCGACCCTCTCGTACGAACTCGCTTCGCGCAACCGCCGGCTGCGCGTGACCCCCTCGCTCTCGTTCGAAACCGGCTATCCCTACGGGAATGGCCGCAAAGTATGGATCTTTAACCCGACAACCCACGCGCCCGAGCAAGTGTCCAACGACAACTTCGTCAACCCGGGCGCGAACTATTACTTCTTGGAGAATCCCGCGCTGCCGTACAACGCCGCCACGAACCCGTATATCGGGAATCTCGGGACCGACGAAGGCAACGACCCAAACACGCTGCGAACGCCGCCGCAGACGCTGGTCAACCTGCACGTCGAGGACGACATCGCGCCGAATGCGACCCTCATCCTCGACGTCGTCAACCTGTTCGGCAACTTTTCACCGACTGCGTTCCAAGGGAATCCGTACCTAATCGGGCCGCCGGGCTACGTCGGCGGCAACCCGCTCTACGGCGCTGCCTATCAGAGCGTGATCGGCTCCTCGAGTCCGTACCTGCTCGGCAACGGCGTCCCGACCAACGACGGGGTCACCCAGTCGGTCCCGTGGAGTTACGGCCGCGGCGGGTACGTGCCGCAGAGTTACCCGCTCGGGCGGACGGTCCAGCTCCGCCTCCGCTTGCGGATGTAGGCCCTCGAGCAGAGTCGGCCGAGCGGGCAGTCGACCTTCCGCCTATGGAAATCAGCCTATGGAAATCAGCGCTCGCAATCAACTTCCCGGCACGGTCGTCTCGACGAAGCTCGGCGGCCATGGTCGTCGCCGCGATCACGCGCTCCTCGGTCGAACACCTGAACTTGCAGGCCGGCGACAAGGTGCGTTTCATTGTCAAGTCAACCGAAGTGATGATAGCGAAGTAGCGCTCCTCCCCGCGTCCAACCGGCGAAAACGTTGCGCTTCGGGGATGCAGCGGCAGGGGCGAAACGGTGGACCGGAGAGAAGAAACTTGCACGGCTGCCGCCGTCGAGCTCGCTCTTTTCGCCTGGCGATACGCGGCGAAAACGCGATTCTTGCTCACTTTCGCTCGAGGAGCCACACGCATGACCATGACGCTCGACCGCGCCGAGCTGTACGACCTCAGCCGGCTCGGAATCGACAACCCTTACAAACGCCGTTACGACAATTTCATCGGCGGCAAGTTCGTTCCGCCGGTGAAAGGCGAGTACTTCCCCAACGTGAGCCCGGTCGTCGGGCAGCCGTTCACGGAAGTGGCGCGTTCGACCGCCGAGGATGTCGAGCTTGCGCTCGACGCCGCGCACGCAGCCAAAGACAAGTGGGGCAAAACCTCCGCTGCCGAGCGCGCCGTGATCCTCAATAAGATCGCCGACCGGATGGAGGCCAATCTCAAAGTACTCGCGCTTGCCGAGACGATCGACAACGGCAAGCCGATCCGCGAGACGACCTACGCCGATATGCCGCTCGCGATCGATCACTTCCGCTACTTCGCCGGTGCGATCCGCGCGCAAGAAGGCGGGGTCAGCGAAATCGACCACAACACGGTCGCCTATCACTTCCACGAGCCGCTCGGCGTCGTCGGGCAGATCATCCCGTGGAACTTCCCGATCCTGATGGCGACCTGGAAGCTCGCACCGGCCCTGGCCGCCGGCAACTGCGTCGTCCTCAAACCTGCCGAGCAGACGCCGGCCTCGATCATGGTCTGGATCGAAATGATGGCCGACCTGCTGCCGCCGGGCGTGCTCAACATCGTCGAAGGCTTTGGCCTGGAAGCGGGCAAGCCGCTCGCTTCCAACCGGCGCGTCGCCAAGGTGGCCTTCACCGGCGAGACGACGACCGGCCGGCTGATCATGCAGTACGCCGCACAGAACATCATCCCGGTGACGCTCGAACTCGGCGGCAAGTCGCCGAACATCTTCTTCGCCGACGTGATGGAAGCCGACGACGACTACTTCGATAAGTGTCTCGAGGGCTTCACGATGTTCGCCCTCAATCAGGGCGAGGTCTGCACCTGCCCTTCGCGTGCCCTCATCCAAGAGTCGATTTACGACAAGTTCATGGAGCGGGCGCTCGCCCGCGTCAAGGCGATCAAGCAGGGCAATCCGCTCGAGCCCTCGACCATGATCGGCGCGCAAGCCTCGAGCGAACAGCTCGATAAGATCCTCTCGTACATCGACATCGGCAGCAAGGAAGGTGCCAAGGTCCTGATCGGCGGCAAGCGCAAGGCGCTCGACGGCGAGTTCAAGGACGGATACTACGTCGAGCCGACCGTCTTCCAGGGCAAGAACGCAATGCGCATCTTCCAGGAAGAGATCTTCGGGCCGGTCGTTTCGGTGACGTCCTTCAAAGACGAAGCGGATGCGCTCGCGATCGGGAACGACACGCTCTACGGTCTCGGTGCAGCGGTCTGGTCGCGCGATGCCAACACCTGCTACCGCATGGGGCGCGGGCTCCAAGCCGGGCGCGTCTGGACCAATTGCTTCCATCTGTATCCCGCGCACGCGGCCTTCGGCGGCTACAAGCAGTCGGGGATCGGGCGCGAGAACCACAAGATGATGCTCGACCACTACCAGCAGACGAAGAACATCCTGCAAAGCTACGATCCCAAGCCGATGGGATTCTTCTAAGGCCATGTCCCTCGCCACCCGAGTGGAGGCGACGCCCGCGGCGCTCGAGTTGATCGAGCGCTTGCGGGCGAAGTGGGGTCCGCTCATGTTTCACCAATCGGGCGGCTGCTGCGACGGCAGCAGCCCGATGTGCTTCGAACTCGGCGGGTTTTTGGTCGGCGATTCCGATGTGCAGCTCGGCGAGATCGGGGGCGCGCCGTTCTACATGAGCGCCGCGCAGTTCGACTACTGGAAGCACACCAAGCTGATCATCGACGTCGTTCCCGGCCGCGGCGGAATGTTCTCGCTCGAAAACGGCGAGGGCGTCCGCTTCCTGACGCGCTCGCGCATGTTCGAAGAAGCCGAACTGGAAGGGTTGGTCCCCGTCACCACCGGCAGCGGTAGACCGGCCGCGTAGCGCGCCGCTCGACGCGTACGATTCTCAAACGCCGCTCCGCGCTCGAGTGTCATGTGGGCACAGTCGCCGGTTTGCAACTCGAAGGTTTCGTCGCCGACCGTCAGCGTGAGATTGCCCGCGAGCATCACGATATGCTGGCCGAATGGGACGAGAAGCTGCGGGTCGAATGCGACGCGGGCTGCGGCAGGCAGGGTCACTTCCACGATTTCAACCGCCGACCCGGTCGCCGACGGCGACACCATCCTACGCACGTAGCCGGTCTGCGGGTCGCGCCACGAACGCTGTTGCGCTCGCCGTGCGACGGCATGTGCAGGGCGCTCCGCGTCGGCCATCAGCCCGGAGAGCGTCATACGGAGACTCGCGCAGAGTTTGGCCAACAGCGCGGCGGTGGGGCTGCTCTCGACCCGCTCGATCCGCGAGATCATAGAGCGACTCACGCCGCAGCGCGCTGCCAGCTCGTCCAAACTCAAGCCCACCCGTTCACGTTGTTCGCGCACGCGGCGGCCGATCCGGCGATCCGACCCGGTCATGGATTCCGGCGGAACACGCGTCGAACGTGCCGAGCGCTTTACGGCACACGTTCGGGAGAAGATCCCTGCTTCGCTCGCCACGCGGGTCTGACGGGCGCCGCGCTCGCCGCCGCGTCGCCCGTCGTCTCCAACGACGTCGCCGCGGACCCGCGATACCTCACCGCGTTTGCCTCGACCGGATCCGAACTGATCGCGCCGGTTCTCGACGAACGCGGGCGCGTTGTGGGAACCGTCGACGTCGAGTCCGCCGAACGTGATGCGTTCAGGCCGGACGACGTGCTGGAGCTATTCAATCTCACGGCGACGGCAGCGCCGCTGTTCGCGGACATCGACGTGGGTCGTCACCACGGCGGTCTCGTTCGAGGAAACTCCACCGACCCCCGACGCCATGGCTGCGCGAATCCGCGCAACGCTCGAACACACCCCATGGCTGACCGCGACGAACGGCTGCGATGTCGTCGGTTTCGTATATGCGTCGCGCCATCGCGAGCGCTCTGCGTATCGCTGGTCGGTCGACGTCACCGCATACGTTCACGAGCGTTTCCGCGGGCGGGGCGTCGGCCAGGGGTTTCGGCGGGCCCATGCGGGCGTTACCCTCCCGAACGAAGCGAGCGTCGCGTTCCATCGAGCGCTCGGCTTCGAGGCAGTCGGGGTCTATCGTGGCGTCGGTTGGAAGCTCGGCGCCTGGCACGATGTCGCGTGGTTCGGCCGCGCAATCGGAGCGGATGACGTCGCTGCCCCGCCGGAGCTGACGCCGTTTCCTACGGTCAGAGGCCGCAGTCGCGATAGAGCTGATCGAGGTCGAGCGTCGTGCCGACCGATGCGATCTCCAGCGCGCCGCGGGTCAGCGGCGCAGCGAGCAACCAGTCCGTTCCGGTGCGGCGCAACACCTGCGCCCAGCGCCGGCGCGAATCGAGCGTGAGGTACTCTTCGAGCGTCTCGATCGTTTGGTATTCGCGCATTTTGGGCCCAAGATCGTCGCTCGCCGTCGAGGGCGAGAGAACTTCGACGATCAGCTTCGGGTAACGAATGATGGTGGCGCCCGCGGCGCGGTCGCGCTCGTCGCACGTTAACGCGAGATCGGCGTAGCGCGAGCTGCTGAAGGTCGCGATCAGCATGTCCGACCCGTACGTGCGGCACGGCCGAGCAGCCGGCGCAATTTTCTCGATGAGGAAGACCGAGATCGCGTTGTGCTCGATCGTTCCGCCGACAAAGCCGTAGACGTGACCGTCGACGAACTCGTGTTTCGCTTGCTGGCGCAACTCCCAGGCGGGAAACTCGGCCAACGTGAGAGGCCCGTGCGGTTGAGCCGTCATGATCGTTCGCGCCCGTTCGACCCCGGCGCACGCGCTTCTTGCCTCATGTTGAAAGCGAGCGCCGTCAGGAAAGAAGTCCGCGCCGGAGGGCGACGGCCGCGGCCTGCGCGCGGTCCGAAGCCGAGAGTTTGTCGAGAATGTCGCGGATGTAGCCCTTGACGGTGCCGAGGCCAAGGAAGAGCGTCTGCGCGATCTCCGCGTTGCTGTGGCCGTCGGCGATCAGGCGCAGGACGTCGAGTTCGCGCGGCGTCAGGCGCGAGCTGCCCGGCGGCGCGGGGTTTGGCGCGAAACGGCGCAGCACGACGTGCGCGACTCTCGGGTCGAAAAATGCGCCGCCGGCCGCGACGACGCGGATCGCGTCGATCACGAGCGAGGGGTCGGAGGCTTTGACGCAATACCCTTCGGCGCCGGCGGCGAGCGCCGCGAGCACCTCGTCGTCGAGCTCGTGCATCGTCAGGATCACTACCCGCACCGGGACCTTGCGCTCGCGCAAAGCCCGCACCAGCGCGATCCCGTCTTGACCCGGGAGCCCAACGTCGACGACCGCGATCTCCGGACGTTCCCGCGCGATCGCGTCGAGCGCGCTGCGACCGTCGCCGCATTCGACGACTACGTGCAAACCGGCGCTCTCGAGCGCGGTGCGCAGGCCGGCGCGCGTGAGCGCATGATCCTCGACCAGTGCAACCCGCACGCTAGTGCACCGTCTCCGCATCGCGCAAGCGGGGGAAGCAGAGCGTGAACGCCGAGCCGCGCGGCGCGCGCGGTTCGTAGCGGATCGTGCCGCCGCTCGCCTCCACGATCCGCCGCGCGAGATAGAGGCCGAGCCCGGTCCCGCCGCCGCCGCGCGTCCGCGCGCTTGCAAAGCGTTCGAAGAGCGAACCACGGATCGCATCGGGCACGCCGTAACCGTCGTCGGCGACGACGATCGCGAAGCGCTCCTCGTCGCCATGCACGGCCACCTCGACCGCGCCGCCCGCCGGCGTGTGTTCGAGGGCATTCGCGATCACGTTCCCGATCGCGCGGCGCAGTTCGCCCCGGTCCGCGAGCGCCGGCGCCGCCGTCTCGGCGCTGACGCGCAGGCCGACGCCGCGGGCGCGTGCAACCGCCTCGAACTCGGCGCCGACCTGCCGCACGACCTCGGCGACGTCGAGCGGACGCTCGTCGGCCTTGCGTTCGCCGGATTCCAAGAGCGCGACGCCGAGCAGCGTTTCCGCGAGGCGTGCGAGATCGTCGACGGCGACGATGCTGCCGCGCAAGACCTCCTGGTATCGCTCGGAGAGCGGCCCGTAGGCGCCGTCCTCGGCCTGGCGGAGCGTCATTCCCAGCGCAGCGAGCGGCGTGCGCAAATCGTGCGAGAGCGCGTAGACCAAATCGCGGATCACCGCGCCGCGTTCGGCGAGTTCCGCATTGCGCTCGGAGAGCTGCACGAAGAGATGCGCTTGCACGAGCGCCGAACTTGCGGCCCGGCTGAGACCGCGCGCGAGCGAGAGCGTAACCGAGTCGTCGTCGTCGTGCGCCGCAGCGATGACGAGCAGTCCGAGCGGCCGTTCGCGATCCGCAAGCGGGATCGCAAGCGCGCCCGCTGCGCCGAGCCGCTCGAGAACGAGCGCGTCGACGGGCGCCTGGTGGTCGAGGCGCGCGGCGTCCCCACGGTCGAAAAGGCGGCGCGCCAGCGAGGCTATTTCAGCCGGCGGCGGATCGCGCACCAGCGCGACCTCGGCGTCGCCGCGCCGCATCACGAAGCGTTCGGCCTGCGGTCCTTCGCCGAACCAAAAGACGGCCTCGGATTCGAACAACGCGAGCGACTCGCGCACGAGCGCTCGCCGCACGAGTTCGGGCGAAAGCGAGCCGCGGATCCGATCGATCGCCGCCGCGAAGCTCGCCTCGCGTCGTGCGCGCGCCTGCTGTTCCGCCAAGGCACCGGCTCGCTGCGCGCGCTCCTGCGCGAGCGTCGCGAGGAAGCCGACGAGCACGATCGCAAGCGCCGACAGGAACCGGTCGGCGAGCCCGATCGGGTCCCACCGGCCCTCGCGCTGTGCGTTGGCGAAGGCGGCCAGCGCGTCGGTCGCGAGCGCCGCGATCACGAGCGACGTCGTCAGCCGTCGCGAGGCGGCGAACCCGGCCAGCGCGATCGGGATCGCCGAAAGGATCGCGACCACGAGCGTCTGAGGCGTCAGGACGTCGAGCAGAAAGACGCCGCCCAGGGCCGCCCACGCGATCGCCGCGATCGAACGCGAACGCATGCTCGCTCGCTTCGGCGGCACGAATCGCCCGGCCCTGTGCCGAACTCGGCCGTGGTGGAGCGCCCGCAGGCAACGACGCTGCTCGCCGAGCTTGGGCTCGCACCGCGGCTGACGGTCTACCTCGGCGCCGCTCCCGGCGCCGGGAAGACCCACCGTCTTGTGCTGGACGCGCTCGCCCAGGCGCGCGCCGGCCGGCGGGTCGCGATCGGATGGGTGGAAACCAAAGGGCGCCCGAACCTCGAGGAACTGGCGAGCCGCCTGCCCCGGATCGCACCGCGCTCCTACGACGGCATCCTCGATTTCGATCTCGGCGCGGCGCTCGCGAGCGATTACGAAACCTTCGTGCTCGACGAGTTGGCGCACGGCAATCCGCTGGGAGCCGCGAGCGCCAAACGCTGGCAGGACGCGCTGGCGTTGCGGTCGGCCGATCGCTCGGTGCTCGGCGCGTTCAACGTGCAGCATCTAGAAACGGTGGCGCCGGTCGCCGAGCGGATCGTCGGCCGTCCCATCGACGAAATCGTCCCGCTCTCGTTCCTGCGCGCCGCCGATTCGGTAATCGCGCTCGACGTCTCGCCGGCGGTGCTTGAGTCGCGCTTGCGCGCGGGCCGGATCGTGCGGGCCGAGGATGTCGAGCGGGCCGCAAACGGGCTCTTCCGCGAGAGCAACCTCACGCTCTTGCGCGAGTTGCTGCTGCGCACCGTCGACGATCTCACCGTTCCCGTGGTGGAGCCGGCGCGCGTGCTCAGCGCGCTCGCGCTCGTCGTTCCGGGATTCGATCCGGTTGCCTATTTGCGGCGCATCGCGGCGCTGGCCGGAGCGCTCGATCTCGATCTCGAAACCGCCGCGCTCGGCGAACTCGAAGCGCGCGCCCTCGACGACGCCGCGCTCGCCGTCGAAGCCACGCGGGTTGCGCTGCCGCCCGGGATTGCGCGCTGCCGGCTCGAGGGCGTTCATGCCTCCCTGTTGGCAGTTCCCGCGACGTTCGACGGCGTCGAGCGTCTGCTGGCAGCGCCGCTCGAGCGCGACCTCTACGTCGT
>JBOHTX010000042.1:0-11972 GCA_050733855.1 Vulcanimicrobiaceae bacterium | reverse complement strand
AAGACGCGCTATCGCTCGAACGGCGACTACACCTGTCCGCTCGTGATCCGCACCCCGTACGGCGGCGGCGTGCGCGGCGCGCTCTCGCACTCGGTCTCGGTCGAAGCGCTGTTCTACCACGTACCCGGCCTCAAGATCGTGGCGCCTTCGTTCCCGGCCGACATCAAAGGTTTGCTCAACGCCGCGATCGACGACCCCGATCCCGTGCTTTTTCTCGAACACAAGAAGACCTATCGTTCGGTCAAAGGCGAGGTCCCGAGCGGGCACTACTCGATCCCGATCGGCAAGGCCGAGGTCAAGCGTCCGGGCGAGCAACTCACGGTCGTCTCGTACGGGTTCAACGTGCATCAGGCCCTCGAGGCCGCGAAGGCGCTCGCCGACGACGGACTTTCGGTCGAAGTGATCGATCTGCGCTCGATCCGGCCGATGGATCGCACGACGATCTTGGCCAGCGTGCGCAAGACGCGCAAGCTGCTGATCATCCACGAAGACAACAAGTTCGGTGGAATCGGAGCCGAGATCGCGGCCATGGTCGCCGAGGAGGCATTTTTCGACCTCGACGCCCCGATCCGGCGCCTGTGCGGACCGGACGTGCCCGCGATGGGCTACGCCGCGACGCTCGAAGAGGAATTCATGATCTCGACCGAGCGGATGCGCGACGCGATGCGCGAGCTCGTGGCGTTTTAGGCGGACTTTTATGGCGACGACGATCACGATGCCGCAGCTCGGCGAGACCGTCACCGAGGGGACCGTGGCGCAGTGGCTCAAGCAGCCTGGCGAGGCGGTCGAGAAATACGAACCATTCGTCGAGATCTCGACGGATAAAGTGAACGCGGAAGTCCCGTCGCCGGTGAGCGGCGTGATTCGCGAACACATCGTGGCCGAAGGCCAGACCGTTCCGACCGGGGCCGCGATCGCGGTGATCGACGAAACCGGCGCTGCGACGGAACGGGCGGCGACGCCGGCGCCCGCCGCGGCGGCTGCTTCGGCCGCGCGCGCAAGCGCAGCCGGCGCATCGCCGGCACCGGCGGCGGACGAGAGACTAGCGGCGCGCACCAACGGCAGCGTCGCGATCTCGAACGGCGAGGTGCGTCGGGTCTCGCCCGCAGTGCGGCGGCTTGCGCGCGAACACGGTATCGATCTGGCGGCCGTGCGCGGAACCGGGAACGGCGGGCGCATCAGCGCGAACGACGTGCTGGCAGCCGCCTCGGCCGGCACGGCCGGCGCCCCGACCGCGCCGCCGTCGCACCGCCCGGCGAGTAGTTCACCGGCGCCTGGAGCAGCCGGGCACGCGCTCCCCGGCGAGCGTTCGAGTTACGCCCACCCGCAACCGGGTACGACCGTGCCGCTCACGCCGGCGCGGCGCCTGATCGCGCAGCGCATGGTCGAATCGCTGGCGGCGGCGCCGCACGCCTGGACGATGGTCGAGGTCGACGTCAGCGCGGTCTGGGCTTGGCGCGCCAAGGAAAAGGATCGCTTTCTCGCCGAGCGCGGCTACTCTCTGACCCTCCTGCCGTTCTTCTTGCACGCGGTGGTGGGTTCGCTGGCCGCCTTCCCGCTACTCAACGCAAAGTTCACCAATGAAGGAATCGTCGTCCACCGCCAGGTCAACCTCGGGATCGCGGTCGCGCTCAACGCGAACCTCGTCGTCCCCGTGATTCGCGACGCCGACCACCTTTCGATCGCCGGGCTCGCGATCGCGGCCGGGAAGCTGATCGAGAAAGCGCGCAACGGGACGCTGGGCGCCGACGACCTCGCGCACGGGACCTTCACCGTCAACAACACCGGCGCCAACGGCTCGATCCTCTCCAAGCCGATCATCCCCGGCGGTCAGGCAGGCATCGTCACCATGGAGGCTGTGGTCAAGCGCCCGGTCGTGGTCCAGGGCGACGCGATCGCGGTCCGCTCGATGATGAACGTCTGCCTCTCGCTCGACCACCGCGCGATCGACGGCGCGATCGCGAGCGCCTTCCTCGTCGACCTCAAACGCCGACTCGAGGCGATGGGCCCAAGCGGAACGCTCTGAATCGAAGACCCCTGCGCGGGACAAGCACACTTTACGCCGTCACGATCTCTGACCACGGAAGCCGCGACATCCCCCGCGGGACGCTCGCGACGATCCTCAAGCAAATTGACGACTTCGTACAGCAGTCGGGGAAGGTTGGCTCTGGCCTCGAAGGAGCCGACCGGGCGAACCGTCCGCGTTTCGGCCTCATGAAACGCGGCTTGGTATGGCTAAAAACCCGTGCTGCTTCCGTGGGCCGGGCTAGGACGGATTGGCAGCGAAAGAATCGAGCCGTGCAGATTCGTAAACGCTTTGGCTTCGAGGCCGCCCACCTTTTGCCGCATCACCCGGGGAAGTGCGCGGCGCTCCATGGGCACTCGTACCGGCTGGAGGTTGCGCTCGTGGGGGCGCTGCAGAGCGCCGGGCCGGCCGCTGGAATGGTGCGCGACTTCGATGAGGTGGAGACGATCGTCGGGGAGCACGTGACGGCGAACCTCGATCACCGTTCGCTCAACGAGATTCTGCCGAACCCGACCGCGGAGCTGATCGCGCTGTGGATTTGGGATGCGCTTGCGCCGCACTTGCCGGAGCTTGAAGAAGTCGTGCTGTGGGAGACACAGACCGCCTGCGCGGTCGTGCGTCGCGACGATGCTCGCGCTCGCTGAGATGTTCGCAAGCGTCCAAGGCGAGGGCTTTTGGACCGGGACCGCGGCCGTGTTCGTGCGCCTTGCGGGCTGCAATCTGGGCTGCCGCTTCTGTGACACCGACTACGCGATCCGCGATTTCGCAAGCATCGCGCAGGTCGTCGCTCGCGTGCGCGAACTGGCGCCGCGCTGCCCGACCGTGATCCTCACCGGCGGTGAGCCGCTCGCGCAGTCCGAAGCGCTTGGGCTGATCGAGGCGCTGCGAGCCGATGGGCGCAGGGTGCACGTCGAATCGAACGGCACGATTGCGACGGACCTCGCCGAGGACGTCTGGCTGACGGTCTCGCCCAAAGAACGGCTCGCACCCGAGATGGCCGCGCGCGCCGACGAGGTCAAGCTGATCGTCGACCGGCGCGTGCCACACGAGTGGCTCGCTGCGTTCGCGGGCCGCGCGATCCCGATCTTCTTGCAGCCCGAGGGCAACAAACCGCACAACGTCGCGCTCGCGCTCGAGGCGCTGCGAGCCGAGCCTGCGCGCTTTCGCCTCGGCTTGCAGATGCACAAGTTCATCGGGGTGCCGTAAAGTGATTTTGGTCGTGTGCGCGCTCGCGGAGGAGCTGTCCGCGTTCGCGCCGCGCGAGGGTGTGGACGTGCTCGCGGGCGGGATCGGAATGGTGGAGGCGGCGGCGGCTACCGCGCGGGCGCTCGCGCTGGGGGCGTACCGAGCCGTCGTCTGCGCCGGGATCGCCGGCAGTTTCGGCGAGCGCCCGGCCCTCGGGGAAGCGGTGCTGGTCGGCGAAGAGCGGCTCGCCGGCTTCGGCGTCGAAGGCGGTGCCGCGATGCGACTGCCGACGGGTGCCTCGCTTCGCGAGCACGCGCGCTCCGATCCCGAGTTGCTGCGGCGCTGCCGTTCGCTCGGCTTGAGCACAGCGCGCGGCCTCACCGTCAACGCCGTGACCGCGAGCGACGCGACCGCCGCCCGTCTGCGCGCGCAGTACGGCGCCGAGATCGAATCGATGGAGGGTTTTGCCGTCTTGCGTGCCGCCGAGAGCGCAGGGGTTCCGGCGCTCGAAGTGCGCGCGATCTCCAACCGGGTCGGCACGCGCGCGCGCGACGCGTGGAATATCCCGGCCGCCGCCGCCGCGCTCGCTACGGCGCTCGACGCGATCCTCGCCGCACTCGCCAAGGACGCACCCGCCACGAGTTCGCGATGATCGCCGCGCTGCTCGTTGCGCTCGCGCTCGTGCGGCCGCATCACGCAACCCCGAGCCCCTCGCCCGCACCCGCGCCGAGCGCGGCGCCGTCCGCGGCGCCCACCGAATCCCCGACACCGGCGGAATCCCCCACCCCGGCAGAATCGGCGCCCCTGCTCGTGCCGGCGCCGGGGGCGCTTGCGAGTCCGAGCCCGGGAGCGACGGCCCTTCCCGGCGAGATTTTTACCGTGCCGCGTTCGCGACTCGATCCGGACCTTGCACGCCAGACGCGCGTCCCGATCCCGGAGATGGCGCAACTGCACTGGATGGAGGGCACCTGGACCGCCGACTACGTAATCGCGTTCGGCGATAGCGGAACGCGAGATCTCGGAAACGCGAGTTGGGTCTTTGCGCCGACGGTCGGCAGGCGTTGGCTCTTCGGGGCCGACGGCAAAGCGACCGACGTCATCTACCTGACCTACGACCCCTGGGCGTCGCAGTGGGTGCTCGCACAGCTCGAGGCTGCGCCCGCGTACACGCTTTGGATTTCGAGCAGCGGCTGGGTCGGCAACTCGATCGTTTTCCAGAGCGCGCGTTCTTTCGTCAAGGGCCGGCAATACATGCGCCGGCTGACGATCACGCGCGCCTCGCCGACCGACTTCACCCTGCTCGTGGAAGAGCAGCTTCCCGACGGATCCTGGTTGTTCGACGACCGCACGACCTTCACCAAATCGTGACCGCTCCGCAAACGCTCGCGCTCGCCTATTCACCATGTCCGAACGACACCTACATCTTCGCAGCCTGGACGCAGGGCAAACTGCGCGGCGCGCCGCCGGTGCGGGTGGTGCTCGACGACGTCGAGGCGCTCAACGAAGCGGCCCGCGCGGCCCGCTTCGAGCTGACCAAAGTCAGTTACGGCGCGATCCCGTATCTGACTAGCGGCTACCGAATTCTGCGGGCGGGCGGCGCGCTCGGGCGCGCTTGTGGCCCGCTGGTGGTTGCGCGCAAAGACGGCGCGGCGCGCACGCTCGCCGAGCTGCCGACCGGGGCGCGCATCGCGATCCCCGGGACCCTGACGACCGCCTACCTCTTGCTGCGCCTGGCCTTGCCGCACGCGCCCGTCGCCGTCCCGATGCGGTTCGACCGGATCGTCGCGGCGGTCGCTGCCGGCGAGGTCGAGGCAGGGCTCATCATTCACGAGTCGCGCTTCACCTACCAAAACGCCGGCCTGCGCGCGCTCGCCGACCTCGGCGATTGGTGGGAACGCGAGACCGGCGCGCCGATTCCGCTCGGCGCGATCCTCGTGCGACGCGACCTTCCCGCTGCGCTCGCCCGCGAACTCGATGCGACGATTCGCGCGAGCCTCGCGCTCGCGCGCGCCGACGAAGCCTCGATCGCTCCCTACGTCCGCGCCCATGCCTTCGAGATGGACGACGCCGTGATGCGCGCGCACATCGCACTCTACGTCAACGACTACTCGGACGACCTCGGGGCGGACGGGATCGCCGCGGTCGAGGGCCTCTTCGCGCGCGCCTCCGCTGCGCGGCTCATCCCAGCGGGCGTGCGTCCCGAGTTCGTCTAGGTGCGCCGCCGCAGGCTGCTCGGCGGCGCGCTCGCCGCGAGCGCTTGGGCGTACGCGTGCTCGCTGCCGCCGGACCGCGCGTTTGCCGAGGCAACGAGCGGCCGGCTAGCGCCCGTCATGCTGGGCGGCGATCGTTTCCTCGCCGAGGATTGGCGCGAGCTCGCGGGGCGCGGCGTCGGTTTGGTCACCAATCAAACGGGTCACACTTCGGCGGGCGTGCCGCTGGTCGATGCGATCCGGCACAATCCGGCGATCGCCTTGCGCGCGCTCTACGCACCCGAACACGGACTGCGCGGCGATCAACCGGCCGGGCATTACGTTCCGTCGTACCTCGACCCGGCGACGCAGCTCCCGGTCTACAGCCTCTACGGCCCGACTCGCAAGCCGACCGCCGCCATGCTCGCGGGGATCGACGTGCTCCTCTTCGATATCCAAGATGTCGGCGACCGCACCTACACCTTCATCTCGACGCTCGCGGAAGTGATGGCCGCCGCGCAAGCGTTCGGCAAGAGCGTCTGGGTCCTCGATCGTCCCAATCCGCTCGGGGGCGCGATCGTCGAGGGCCCGGTCCTCGAACCGCGTTTCGCCTCGTTCATCGGGCTCTATCCGCTTCCGATCCGGCACGGCCTGACGATCGGTGAAGTCGCGCAGCTCTACCGCACGCATTTCGGGATCGACTGCGATCTGCGCGTGCTCGCGATGGACGGCTATTCGCGTGCGATGTTCTGGCCCGAGACCGGTCTTTGGTGGGTTCCGACCTCGCCCAAGATCCCGACCTGGGAGACGGCCTTCGTCTATCCGGCGACCGGGCTGCTCGCGCAAGCGGGGATCAATAACGCAACCGAGACCGCGACCCCGTTTTTCGAGGCCGGCGCCTACCAGCTCGACGGCGCGCAGCTCGCGCGCTACCTCCAGGCGCGCGACGTTCCCGGTATCGACTTCGCGCCGGCATTGTGGACGCCGGAAGCGGGCTTTTGGCAAGGGAAAACGCTCTCCGGCGTGCGGCTCGCGGTCGTCGATCGCGCGGCCTATCGCGCGGTCCGCACCGCCGTCGAGATCCTGTGCGCCGTCCGCGCGATTGCGCCGGATCACCTGGTCATCCGCAATCCGCTCGGGCTCGCTCGCGATTGGGGAACCGACTCGCTGCGCCGCGGACTGCTCGCCGGCCAATCGCCGGACGAGATCCTCGCCGCTTGGGAGCCGCACACGCGGACCTTCGTCGCCGAGCGCGGGGACGTGCTCCTGTACGACTGACCGTCGCACGTCGCCGCGTGCGATTGCGGCCCAGGAAAGCGCGCGCAGCGCTCCGTAGCCGGTCGGGCATGGAGCGCGCAACCTTCGAGCGCCTGCACTCGCGTCTGCGCGAGGTGCTGGGCGCCGGTGCCGTTCGCTGCGCGCCCGAGGATCTCGCGGTTTTCTCCGCGGATGCGTACGGCGAGAACGGGCAAGCCGATCTGGTCGTTTTCCCCGAAACTGCGCGGGAGGTTGCGGCGATCGTTCGGATCGCCGGCGACTGCGGAGTGCCCGTCGTCGCGCGCGGCGCCGGGACCGGGCTGTGCGGCGCGGCGGTCCCGGTCGCGGGCGGAATCGTGCTCTCGAGTGCACGGATGAACCGCATCCGCTCGCTCGACCTCCGGCGGCGGCGCGCAATCGTCGAGCCCGGCCTCATCAATGCCGAACTCTCGCGCGCCTGCACCGGAGGGGGTCTCTTCTTCGGTCCCGATCCTTCGAGCGGCGCGATCTCGACGCTCGGCGGAAATGCCGCGACCAACGCCGGCGGACCGCACGCCTTCGCCTACGGCTCGATGAGCGCGCACGTCCTCGGCATCGAGTTCGTCGACGCCGCGGGCGAGCTCGTGACGGCGTCGTGCGACGATTCCGGCTACGACCTGACCGGGCTCCTCGTCGGCAGCGAAGGGACGCTCGGGATCACGACCGCGCTCGAACTGCGGCTCCTGCGGATTCCGCCCGCCGTTCGCGTCTTCGTCGCCGCGTTCGGCGCGATCGAAGCGGCCTCCGAGACGGTCTCGGCGATCGTGGCGGCCGGGATCGCCGCAAGCGCACTCGAGATCATGGACGCAACGATCGTGCGCGCCATCGAAGCTCACTACCACGCCGGCTATCCCGACGATGCGGCCGCCGTTCTCTTGGTCGAGGTCGCGGGCGAGGCGGAGGACGTGGCCGAGGCCGAGCGGGCGATCCGAACGCTTGCGCACGCGGGCGGGGCGCTCTCGTGGCAAGCGGCTGCCGACGCGGCGCAGCGCGCGGCACTCTGGGCCTCGCGCAAGGGCGCCGCCGGTGCGCTCGGCCGCTTCGCGCCGAACTACTACATCCAAGACGTCACCGTGCCGCGCACGCGCTTGCCCGAAGCGGTCGCGGGGGCGTGCGAGAGCGCGCGCTCGCACGGTCTGGTCGTCGGCAACGTCTTCCACGCCGGCGACGGGAACCTGCACCCCTTGCTCGTCTTCGATCGGCGCGAGCGCGCGCAGGTCGAGGCGGTGATCGCGGCCGGCAACGAGATTCTGGCGCGCGCGATCGCGCTCGGGGGCACCGTTTCGGGCGAACACGGGATCGGCTACGAGAAGCGCGACGCGATGACGCAGGTGTTCTCAAGCGCGGACCTGGCGGCGATGGCGCGCGTGCGCGAGCTGCTCGATCCCGCGCGCACCTTCAATCCCGACAAAATTTTTCCGCGCGGCGCGGTCTGCGGTGAAGTGCTCGCCGCGCAACCGGCGCTCGCGGCCGGCGTGTGGACATAGCCCGCGACCCGCGCACGTTTGCGCTCGGAACGCTGCGCCCGCGCGAGGTCCTCATGCCGGCGACGCGCGAGGAATTCGCGGCCGCGCTGCACGCCTGCGAGCGGGCGAGCCGCACGGCACTCTTCTTCGGCGGCGGAACGTTACAAGGGATCGGTGCGCTCCCCGCGCGCTATGATCTGGCGCTTGCGACGGCGCGGCTCGCGCGGATCGTCGCGCACGAACCGCGCGATCTGACGATCGCGCTCGAAGCGGGCGTCACGCTGGCAGCGCTGCAGGCGCGGCTCGCAGCCGTTGGGCAGTTCGTTCCGCTCGACGGCCCGCAGGCTGCGCGCGGGACCATCGGTGGACTGCTCGCGAGCGGCTGGCTCGGCCCGCGCCGCGCGCGCTACGGATCGCCGCGCGACCTCGTGATCGGAACGACCGTCGCGCTCTCGGACGGAACGCTCGCGCGCTCGGGCGGGATGGTCGTAAAAAATGCGACCGGCTACGATCTCTCCAAACTCCACCTCGGCGCTCTCGGGTCACTCGGCGCGATCGTGCAAGCGAACCTGCGCACCCTTCCGCTCCCCGCGACGCAACGGCTGGCGCTCGCCCCGCTCCCCGAAGGGAGCGGTGCGCGCACGCTCGCACACCTCGCGCACCTCGAACTCGAACCCTCGGCGGCGCTGGTCGTGCGCGGCTTCACCCGCGAGATCGCGGGAACGCGCGGCCCGGATGGGCTCGCGTTCGTCCTGCTCGAAGGCTCCCGGGCACTCGTCGAGCGCGCGACCCGCGAGT
The DNA here is from genome assembly GCA_050733855.1 of Vulcanimicrobiaceae bacterium. Classification (GTDB taxonomy): domain Bacteria; phylum Vulcanimicrobiota; class Vulcanimicrobiia; order Vulcanimicrobiales; family Vulcanimicrobiaceae; genus JBOHTX01. Next base: position 3,012 of record JBOHTX010000042.1, on the reverse strand, counting down.
TGCGTTCTGCGCTGGGCGCCGCCGGAGTTCCGCAGACGTTCCTCGTCGAACCGCAGGCCGAGATCGCGCGACACTTTGCGCAACTGCTCGAAGCCCCGTTCGCGCGACTCGGTGCGCGCTCGCTGACCTATCGATTCGCGGGCGCGCCGGACGACCTCGCGACGCGCGGCGCGCGCTGCGCCGCACTCGCCGGCGAATTCGCGCTGACGCTCGAAACGTTCGAAGACGCGCGCACCGGCGACCTGTTCGCCCGCCTGGGCGCCCCCAACGCCGCGGCGCTCGCCGAACGCGCCCCCGGCTTCGATACCGCGCGGCTCGCCATTTCCGAACGCCTGCAGCTGATCGCCGCGCCCGACCGCCTGCGCGCAAAACTCTCCGCCTGGGGAACGCCGCCCGCTGCGCTTGCGACGATGCGCGCGCTCAAAGCGCACCTCGATCCAAACGGAACGCTCGCCTCCGCCAGGCTCGCGGGCGGGCTCTAGCAGTACCTTACGAACCGGTCCAGGCGACCGGGTCGTCGTCGGGCGAGACGTCGCCGTACGAACCAAAATACTGATCCGGCGCCTCGCGCGGAGTCGGCATGCCGGAGACGACCTCCGCGGGCGCTTCGCCGTCGAGCTTCCCAAGCCACACGCCGCCCTCGCGCACGAACAAGATGCGGCGGCCGTCCCGCGACCATCTCGGCCAGTAGATGCCGCGCCCGAAGGACGCTAGCTCGCGGGTCGTACCCGTGTGCGCGTCGGCGAGCCACAGGGTTCGCTTCGAAAGCCACGCTCCTTCGAAAGCAGCGAAGCTCCGGAAACCCCAGGTTCGCGATCCCAAATCGGGCGCGCGAACGAATACGATCGCATCGCCGCGCCGCGACCACGCCGGATCGAGCGCGACGGTTCCGCGCGGCGGCGCGATGGTACGACAAGCGACAGGCTCGACCTCGCAGACCACGAGCGACTTGTGGTACCACGCGAGGCGCAGGGCGCCGTCCACGAACGCGACGCTCCGGCCGTCGGGCGCCCACGATAGCCACGACGTCGAGGGGATCATGGTTCCCAGTTTTCGCGACGCTTTGCCGAATCGGACGGAGCGCAGCGTCAGGCCGTCGGCGGCGAGTGAGGCCGAGCGTTCGGCGCCCTGCCAGTACAGGAGGCCGCGACCGGAGGGCCACAGCGAGGCCGCAGAAAGCTGGCCGCCCGGCGCGGTTTTTGCAACGCGAACGCCGCCCGCAATCGCGCCGCGCGAGACGTGCCGAACGACGTACAGCGCATCGGCCGCCGTCGCAAAGCTCGCGTACGGCAGCACCGCGTGATAGGCGTACGCGACGATGCGGCGGCCGTCGCGCGACCAGATGACGTCGTGCGCCGCAGTGGCGAGCGGCAGGCGTTCGAGGGCGGCTCCGCCGACGTCGATCAGCGTGGTCGTTCCGCGGTCGACGACGGCGTGCCGTGCGACCTCGGGCATACGATCCGAGGCGTAGCGCGTCACGAGCAGGAGGTCGGCGCGCGGCGACCAGGCGAAGCGATCGAGCGCCCCGGCGCGTGCAATGCGGCGCGGCGCGCCGCCCGCTCGCGCTGCAATCCAGAGAGCTCCCGGCGTTTGGTATGCGAGCAGGCGGCCGTCGTGCGACCAGGCCATCGCGAGCACCGGCGCCCCGCGTTCGATGCGACGAAAGCGCGCTGAGGCCGGCGCCTCGCCGTCGACGAGGTACAGGTCGTGCGCCTGGCGGACCGCAAGGGCGCCGTAACCGCGCAGCTCCTGCGGCCGCGCTTCTGGCAACGGTGTGCCCGACGCCGCGCGCGATCCGGTTGCCGAACCGGCCGGTAGGCTCGCGAGCAAGGCCACTGCGAACAGACCGATCGCGCTCGCGGCCCTGCGCTGCACGGACCCGAGGTTTGAGCGCCGCTGCGCAACGTCCTGCGGCATGGCCTCCGCGTGAAGGCCGGCGGCAAGACGCGACGTAGTTACCGTTCCAGCCTGCAGGAGGAATTCGCCGTGCCGCACACCCGCGCTCGTTCCCTCGCGCTGTTCTTGCTGCTCGCGTTCGGGTTCGCCGCGCCGAGCGACGCGCAGAACGCGCTCGGCACTTCTACCTCGGGAACGCAGTCGCCGGTTTCGATCAATATCTGCGAACCGATTTTCGATAAAAACCATTCAAATCCGTTTGCCTCGCCGAGCCCGCAGGAAGCGATCGCGGCGTTCCTCACTCCAAAGACCAGTTCCGGGATGCACATCCAGTTTACGAACGAGTCGCAGAAGGCGGCCGACCTCGTGAACTTCGACGTCGATTCGAACGGCAATCACTTCGTGATCCGCGACGTCGGCACGTTCTCGCCGGGGGTCTCGATCGATCACACGTATCGCAACGGCAACGGGCAGGCCTTCGTGCTCCCGGCGTTCATCGCGCCCCACGTCACCTGCAGCGTCGCCTCGGTGCGTTTTGTGGATCGGACGGTGTGGCCGCCGGCGCCGGGGACCGCCGCGGGTTCGCGTCCCACGATGGGGACCGCGCTCTCCGCGAACCCGGCGACCGTTGTGCTGAGCCCGGGCGCGGAATCCGCGCTGCTGATGATCTCGAGTTCCGCCCGCGTGGCCGGTTTCAACGAGAGCGACGATTGCGCCGGGATCGCCTCGGTCTTCGTCTCAGCGACCTCGCAGACGTCGGCGGTCTACAGCGTGAAGCCGCTCGCCGCCGGCAGTTGCACCGCGAAAATCACCGACGAAACCGGGCGCACGATCGCGGTTCCGATCGCGGTCCAGTAACGAGACGCGCCGCTACGGCGCCTGCTCGCGCTCGAAAAAAATGAGCAGATCGCGGCCGATCTGCGGGTCCTCCTTGACGTGCACGATATGCCAGCCCTCCGCTCCGAGTGCATTGAGTTCGTTCGAGGCCCCGCTGCCCGGATGGCGCAGTTGCGACCGATCGAGCGAAACGATCTTGAACTCGTACTTGGTCATCGCTTGTCGTCCTTTCGCCGAGTTGGTACCCAGAAATCCGGCGCGCACGCTGCCCTAATGCAG
>JBOHTX010000041.1:0-12384 GCA_050733855.1 Vulcanimicrobiaceae bacterium | reverse complement strand
GCGCTACGGCGGGCCGGATGCCGGCTGGGCCGAACGCCGCCGCCTGCTGCTCGCCGAACTCGCGGAGGTTCCGCCCGAGCGCCGCACCGCGCGCTTCGTCTGCGCGCTGCATCTCGTGACGGCCCGGGGCCGCGAGTTCGCGGTCGAACGCGCGCTCCCGGGTTCGATCGTAAGCGAACAGCGCGGTTCCCTCGGGTTCTCGTACGATCCGCTCTTCGCGCTCGCAGCGGACGGCCCGACCTTCGGCGAGCTGGCGGAAGCCGAAAAGAACCGGATCAGCCACCGCGCCCGTGCCGCCCAGGCGCTCGTCGCCCTGGTCGACGGCGCGGACCGCAAAATGTGAATTTCTTCGTGGTTTCGCCGGGCGCCGGTCCCTATGCTCAAACGCGAACCCCTCACTCGCTTTGCATAGGAGACCGCTCTCGTGAACCGATCCCTCGCCGCCCTCGGCGGCACCATCCTGTTGGCACTGGGTACCGCGGCCTGCAGCGGCGGCGGCACGACCCCGCATACCAACCCCACCACCACCCCGACCACGATGCCGACCGCGCCCGCGATCAGCACCGCGCTCTGGGTCGCAAACGGGCCTAACGTCCTCGAGTTCCTTCCGAATCAACTCACCGCAGGCCCGAGCGACCCGGCGCCGCACATCGCGCTCAATTCCGCGAGCGGCTTCGGTGCGCCGCAAGGCGTCCAGTTCGATGCCGGCGGCGACCTCTGGGTCCTTGACGGCGGCAACGGCTCGACCGTCCCGCCGGCGCTCGACGAGTTCACTCCCGCGCAGCTCGCAGCCCACGCGATCACCCCCAACCCGGCGCCCAAGGTGCTCACCTACCCGGGCATCATGTTCCCGCAGCAGGGCATCATCGATAAGAACGGCGACTTCTGGGTCGCCGACAACAAGGCCAACGAAGTCGTCGAGTTTTCGCCCGCGCAGCTCGCGGCCGGCGGAATGCAAACGCCGCTCCTTACCCTGACCTCGAACCCGGCCTTCAACGGCCCGCTCGGTATCGCGTTCTCGCCGACGACCGGCAACCTGTGGGTCGCGAATAACAACGGCACCACGATCGACGGCTTCGCGGCGGCCTCGCTCGCGGGGTTGAGCGGCACGCAGACCCTCGCGCCGCACGACATCATCAACGACGACGGCAACGGTTCGATCCAGGCGCCGTGGGCGCTGGTCTTCGATGCCAACGGCAACCTCTGGTCGAGCGATGCCAACGCGCCCTTCACGATCGTCGAATTTCTCGGCGCAACCCAACTCGGCGGCGCGATGGGTCCGGCTCCCGTACCGAACATCACGATCTCCCCGACCACGGACGGCGGCTTCACGACCCTGGCCGCGCCGAACGGTCTCGCCTTCGATAACCTCGGCGACCTCGCGGCGGTCAGCTCGGCGACGCCCTTCGGAATCCCGCTCTACGGCGCGGGCCAGCTCGCAGCGAGCGGTGCGATCGTTCCCAACATCTTCCTCGTCGGCGGCACCACGACGCTCAACGCTCCGGCGGGCGACGTCTTCGGACCGGCCGTCAACTAGCACGCGCACGCGCGCCGGCTCTCGGGAACGAAATCGATGCAGCACTCCCGCGAGCTGGCAGGCGTTGCGGAACGCCTGGCACGCGTTGCGGCGCTCGCGCAGCCGCTCTGCGCCAAGGCGATCGTCAAAGCGGGAATCGTCCCCGGAATGCGGGTCGTCGAGCTGGGAAGCCGGCTCGGCGATCTCGCCTTTCTCGTTGCCGAACGGGTCGGAACGAGCGGCCACGTGCTCGGCATCGAGGAGGACGAACGCCTGGTCCGAATTGCGCGCGCGCGGGCCGCACAACAGCGCTTCGCGCAGGTCGACTTTCGCGCGGTAAAGCTCGATCGGCTTGCGCCCGCGCAGCCGGTCGATGCGGTCATCGCGCGCTTCTATCTCGGCACGCGCCCCAATCCGGTTGCTACGATTCGCCGCGCCGCGGCGCTCGTGTGTCCGGGCGGGCGCCTCGTCTTCGTGGAGTGGCACTTCGAATCGATGCGCTGGGCGCAGACCGGCGCCTATCCCGAGCTTCCGCTCTACACGCAATTCGCGGCCTGGACGCTCGAAGCGCTGCGCCGCAGCGGCGCGCATCCCGCGATGGGCTTGGGCTTGGTCAACGCCTTCGCCGCGGGTCTTCCGCTCCCGGCGACGCGCGCCGAGCTGCGCACGGTCGCGGGCGCGGGCCATCCCGGCTACGCTTTCTTCGAAGACCTGGTACGCCAACTCGCTCCGGCCATCGGGCCGCGCGCGTTCGCGGGCGCAGCAGAGATCGCTCCCGACGGTCTGGCGGCGCGGCTCGAGCGCGAAATCGTCGCCGCGCGCGGGCACGCGTTCTTACCGATGCAGGTCGCCGCCTGGACGCGGACGACCGAAGACTCTCGGGACGACAGGATTTGAACCTGCGACTTTTGCGTCCCAAACGCAACGCTCTACCAAGCTGAGCTACGTCCCGCGCACGCCTTCTTCCCGAGCTTCGGCGCTTGGCCCCTGCTGTCGGGCGGGGTTCGGCCGCGCCGAATCCGAAGGTGCGGCGGCGGCCGGGCGCCCGTGGTCTAACGGATAAGGCACGAGTCTTCTAAACTCGAAGATGGGGGTTCGATTCCCTCCGGGCGCGCGTCTTTCCACGCAACGGTGATTGTAGCTCAGCTGGTTAGAGCGCCGGACTGTGAATCCGGAGGTCGCGGGTTCAAATCCCGTCAGTCACCCCACGGCGCGCCTCTAGCTCAACGGTAGAGCATCGGCCTTTTAAGCCGCTGGTTCTGGGTTCGAATCCCAGGGGGCGCAAAGTCGCAGCAGGGGGCGCGCCGCCCGTTCTTATGCAGAACATGGGCTATAATGGGCCGGCGAGTGCCGGCCCGGGGGCCAACCGGGGGGCACGCCGCCCCGTTCTTAAAAGAAGCCGACCTGCCCGAAACGAAGCACGACGACCGCGCACCGCTAGCTCAACGGTAGAGCAGGTGACTCTTAATCACTTGGTTCGGGGTTCGAATCCCTGGCGGTGCATTTTCGACGACGGCGAGCCGCTCCGCGCGGGCGGCTCGCCGAATCTTGCACGAGGGAGCAGCAGGAGTGAAGATCGTCCTCGAAATCCTGGTCGCGATCATCTTGCACCCGATCGCCTTTCTTCTGATGCTGCTGAACCTGCTGGGGCGCAGCGACCTCACGGGCGGCAAGAAACTGATTTGGGCGCTGATCGGGATCCTGTGGGGGCTCGGGCCGATCCTGTACATGGCCGTGGGAGATGGGTCGCTCTGGTGAAGCAAGGCGGCGCGCAAGGTGATGCGTTTCGCGGAGAGGTAGCGAAAGAGGTGCAAGGGCGAATGGCGGAATTGGTAGACGCGCTGGATTTAGGATCCAGTGGGGCAACCCGTCAGAGTTCGAGTCTCTGCTCGCCCATAGAAAGCCGCACGACGACGTCCCGGCAACGGGACATTGCGGTTTGTCGCCCCGCTCGTCCGGACCGATGCGGAAGTAGCTCAGTGGTAGAGCATCGCCTTGCCAAGGCGAGGGTCGCGAGTTCGAATCTCGTCTTCCGCTCCAGGGCCGCCGCGGCGCAGGGGCCGCGGCCGTGAGCGTCGCGACCGTCCGGCGGCTCGACCCGACCAGCGTCGAGCTCGAGTTCGCAATCGAGCCGAGCGCCATCGCCGCCGCGGAAGAGCGAGCCTTCCGCGAACTGGTCCGCAACGCGCGCATCCCCGGCTTCCGGCCCGGACGGGCTCCGCGTAAGGTCTTTGAGGCGCAGTACGGGCCAGGCCCGATCCGCGAACGCGCGATCGAGGCGGTCGTTCCCGACGCCTACGCGCGCGCTCTCGAGGAGAACGCGCTCGAACCGGTCGAGCGGCCGCATCTCCAGATCGTCGGCCAAGACGACGCGGGCTTGCATCTGAAAGCGACCGTGGCCGTCCGGCCGCAGATCGAGCTTGGCGAGTACCGCGGTCTCGCGGTCGCGATCCCGTCGTTCGCGGTCGGGGAACCGGACGTCGAGCGGGCCCTCGAAGGGTTGCGGACGGAAGCGGCGATCCTGGTCCCGGCGGAGCGTCCGGTCGCGTTGGGCGATGTCCCAACGCTCGACTACTCGGCGACGGTCGGGGGCGAGCCGGTCCCCGGCGCGAGCGCGGAGGGGCAGCCAACCGAGTTGCAGGCGGAGCGCTTCATTCCGGGTTTTGCGCAAGGGGTCGTCGGCCTGTCGGCCGGCGAGGAGCGCGAGTTCGAGGCGACCTTCCCGGAACGCTACGCGAACGCCGAGCTTGCAGGCAAGACCGCCCGCTTCCAGGTGCGCGTCATCGAAAACAAAGTCTCGGAGTTGCCGCCGCTCGACGACGAACTGGCGCAGCGCTTTCTGGGGGAAGAAGCGACCCTTGAGTCGCTGCGCGCCGATCTGCGCGCGCGCCTCGAGACGGTTGCGGCGGGGCGGCGCCGACGCGCGCTCGTCGCTGCTCTTGTCGAAAAACTCGCCGCGATGCACGAGTTTGCCTTGCCCGCCGTCCTCGTCGAGCGCGAGCGCGAGGGACGCCTTGCGGATCTACAAACTGAGGCCCGGCGTGCCGGGGTCGCGTGGGAGGAGTACCTGGCGCGTGACGGCAGCGACGACGACGGCGTGCGGGCGCTGCTCCAAGGCGATGCGGAGAGCAGCGTCAAGACGACGCTGCTGCTCGAAGCGATCGCGAAAGCCGAATCGCTGCGTGCGACCGAGGCCGATATCGAGAACGAGGTCGCCTCGCTGGTTGCGAAATACGGCCAGACGCGGGAGACGATCCTCGGGATGCTGCAAGCGCGCTTCGAGGAGTTCCTGGAAGGGATCGTGCGCAGCAAAACGATCGACTTGCTGGTCGATGCGGCGGTCGTCTCCGAACTCCCGGAGCCCGGGCCTCCGGTCGCGGACGAGGACGCACCTTCCCAAGACCTGCCGGCCGCGAGGCCGGAAGGCACCTCGTCGTGAAGCAACGCGGCGGCGCCGGGCGTCTTGGGAGGCAGGAGCGCGTCGCACGAGGAGCAGGCGAAGGCACGATGGGTCACTTGGTACCGATGGTCGTCGAACAGACCGCGCGCGGGGAGCGGGCCTTCGACATTTACTCGCGCCTGCTCAAAGAGCGGATCGTTTTCGTGGGCGGCCCGATCGACGATCATCTCGCCAACCTGGTGATCGCGCAGCTCCTCTTTCTCGAGCGCGAGGACGCCGATAAAGACATCGACATGTACATCAACAGCCCGGGCGGCAGCGTGACGGCGGGCCTGGCGATCTACGACACGATGCAATTGATCAAGCCCGACGTGGCCACGATCTGCGCCGGAATGGCCGCCTCGATGGCCTCGATCTTGCTGACCGGGGGCGCGCCCGGCAAGCGCTACGCGCTGCAATACGCCAAGATTTTGATCCACCAGCCCTGGACGCAAGGCGTCGGCGGCCAGGCGACCGACGTCGAGATCGCCGCCCGCGACCTGATCGCGACCCGCAAGATGATCGCCGGCATCTACGAGAAGACGACCAAGAAGTCGCTCGAGCAGATCCTGCGGGACATCGATCGCGACTACTACATGACGGCCGAGGAGGCACGCGATTACGGAGTGGTCGACCAGATCTTTTCCAAGGAGATGCGGTCCGCACAGACCGCACCGACGTAGAACGGAGCGAGTGCGTGTTCCGATTCGGTGACGACAAGGGCCAGCTCAAGTGCAGCTTCTGCGGTAAGTCGCAGGAGCAAGTCCGCAAGTTGATCGCCGGTCCCGGCGTCTACATCTGCGATGAGTGCATCGAGCTGTGCAACGAGATCATCGAGGAAGAACTCTATAAGAACGTCGATGAGAACGTCCGCCTGCGCAACATCCCCAAACCCAAAGAGATCAACCACATCCTCAACCAGTACGTGATCGGCCAGGAGCGCGCCAAGAAAGCCCTGGCGGTCGCGGTCTACAATCACTACAAGCGGGTCAACGCCGGCGGCGCGTCCGACGAAGTCGAGCTGCAGAAATCGAACATCTTGCTGGTCGGTCCGACCGGCTCGGGCAAGACCTACTTGGCGCAGACGCTCGCCAAGATTCTCGACGTGCCGCTCGCGATGGCCGATGCGACCTCGCTGACCGAGGCCGGCTACGTCGGTGAAGACGTAGAGAACATCCTGCTCAAGCTGATCCAGGCAGCCGATTACGACGTCAAGCGCGCCGAAAAAGGGATCGTCTACATCGACGAGATCGACAAGATCGCGCGCAAGAGCGAGAATCCCTCGATCACGCGCGACGTCTCGGGCGAGGGCGTCCAGCAGGCGCTCCTGAAAATCCTTGAGGGGACGACCGCCAACGTCCCGCCGCAGGGCGGGCGCAAGCATCCCCACCAAGAGTTCATCCAGATCGATACGACCAACGTGCTGTTCATCTGCGGCGGCGCCTTCGACGGCCTCGAGAAGATCATCGAATCGCGCGTCTCGGCAAACTCGCTCGGCTTCCGTTCGGCCCCCGAATCCAAGCGCGAGATCCGCATCGGTAAGCTCTTGCAGCAGTTGATGCCCGAAGATCTGCTGCGCTTCGGCCTGATCCCGGAATTCATCGGGCGCCTGCCGATCGTGGTGACGCTCGATGCGCTCGACGAACTAGCGCTGCGCCGCATCTTGGTCGAGCCGCGTAACGCGCTCGTCCGTCAGTTCCAGAAGATCTTGGGGATGGACGGCGTCGACCTCTCCTTCACCAAGGACGCGCTGATCGCAATCGCCCTCAAGGCCCAAGGGCGCAAGACCGGCGCGCGCGGGCTGCGCAGCATCCTCGAAGAAGTGATGCTCGACGTCATGTACGATCTGCCGAGCCTGCAAGGTGTCAAAAAGTGCCTGATCAACAAGGAAGTGATCGAAAAGAAGGAACAGCCGACGCTCGTCTTCAGCGAGCGCCCGAAGGATTTGCCCGCCTAGCAGACTCCTAGCCCGCTCGGGAGCGGGCGCTCGGCGCCGCGGCGCGGCGCGCGAGCCAGGCGTCGAGGGCCGCTTCTTCGAGCGGCTTTGCGAACAGGTACCCTTGCCCGGTCCGGCAACCGCCTTCGAGCAACGAGCGGCGCTGCTCCGAGGTTTCGATCCCCTCGGCCACGACCGAGAGTTCGAGCGAGCGGCCGAGCGTCAGCAGCATGGCGACGATCGGGGCGCTTGCGATCCGGCCGTCGCGCCCGCTCACGAAGGTGCGATCGATCTTGAGAACGTCGAAGGGAAAGTGCTGAATCGAGCGGAGCGCGGAATATCCGGTTCCGAAATCGTCGATGCACAGCTCGACCCCCAGTGCCTTGAGGGCCGCGATCTGCGCAACGATCTCTTCGCTCGGATCGAGTAACGCGCTCTCGGTGATCTCTAGCGCAAGCCGGCGCGGTTCGAGGTTCGTCTCGAGCAAGGCCGCACGCACGTCGTCGACCAGCGTGCCGGTCGCAAGCTGGGTCACCGCGACGTTGACGCCGACCCGCAGGCCTTTCCCGTGGCCGCGCGCTTCGAGCCGGCGTAGCGCGCGGGCCGCTTCGAAGAGCACGAAGCGCCCGATGGAAATGATCGCATCGGATTCCTCAGCGAGCGGGATGAAATCGACCGGCGAGATGCGGCCGAGGGTCGGGTGCTCCCAGCGCAGGAGCGCCTCCAAGCCCACCGGGCGAGCGCTTTCGAGATCGACCAGCGGTTGAAACAGGAGCCGAAGTTCGCGGCGTTCGAGGGCGAAGTTCAGGTCCGTCATCAAGCGCATCCGCTTGGCGAGACGCTTGTTCATCGAGGTCTCGAAAGCGACCGCGCGCGAGCCGCCAAGCGATTTGGCGGCGTACATCGCGGTATCCGCGTCGCGCATGATATCTTCGGCGCGCCGATACTCCGAAAGCTCGGCGACGACGCCGATGCTGGCCGCGAGCTTGAGCGAGGTGCCGCCGATCTCGAGCGGCTCCAGCAGCTCGCAGCGGATGCGCTCCGCAATCGCCATGACGGTCGCCGGCTCCGGCACGTCGCCGAGCAAGACCGCGAACTCGTCGCCGTGGAGCCGCGCCACCAGGTCGCTCGGACGGCGCGACGCGACCAGCCGCTTGGCGGCGGCGAAGAGGATTTTGTCGCCCGTCGGGTGTCCCATCGTATCGTTGACGAATTTGAAGCGGTCGAGGTCGACGTAGAGTAAGGCGGCTCGCCCGCGGCTCTCGGCGCTTTCGAGCCGTTCGGCCAGCGCCGCAACGAAGGCGGCCCGGTTCGGGAGCGAGGTCAGCGGATCGTGTGTCGCTTCGTGACGCAAGCGATCTTCGAGCGCGCGCCGTTCGGTGATGTCCCCAACCATCGCAATGGCCGCGGTGCTCCCGGCGCGGCTGGGAATCGCGACCGCGGAGACCGTGATCTCGATCCAGCGAAAGCGGCCGTCGGGGCGGCCGAAGAGACGCTCCGCCCGGTGCGTCCGGCGGGTACCGGCCAGGATTTCGGCCAGCATCGCATCTCCCGGCGCAAAGAGCAGCGGCCGTTCGCTGCCGAGCATCTCGCGTAGCGCGGGATTCGTTTCGACCATGCGGCCCGATTCGTCGAGTACGGCGATCCCGAGTTGCGAGCGATCGAAGATCGCGTCGAACTGTGCCTCGGTGATCAGGAGGTTCTCTTCGGCGCGCGAGCGCGCCAGCTCGGCGGCGAGCGTGCGCGCGCGCGCGTCGACTCGTTCGAGCGCGCGGCGGTCGCGCCGCGAAACGAGGACGGCCGCCAAGAGCGCCATCACCACGACCCCGGCGGAAGCGAGCGCCGCCCACAGCACGATCGTCCAGCGCTGCGCGCGCATGCCGAGCATGCGCACTTGGAGCGAGGCGACCGCGGCCCGCTGCAGGAGACGGTTGAAAGCGCTCGCCGCCGCATCGGCGGCTGCGAGTGCGCGGGCGAGTCGACGCGGTTCGTCGGGAGCGAGGCGGCCCGACGCGATATCGACGGCCAAGCGGCCGCGCAACGACGCGTCGGCGCGTTCGGCGGCGGCATAGGCGCCGGCCAGCGCGTCGAGCTGCGGGTCCTCGGCTCGGGCGCCCTCGATGTCGACGCGCAGCGGCTCCTCGGCTTCGCGCGAGCGCGCCAGCAAGCCGGCGATCCCGATCCGGTCCGCGACGCTGAGCCTCCGGCGCCGCTGCGCAGCGAGCGTGCCCGCGGTTCGCAACGGAACGTAGGCGTTGAAGAAGCCGTTATCGAGGGCATCGCCGAGATCGGCCGTTTCGACGTTCGATTCGAACGAGAGCCCCGACGCGTCGGAGGTGCTGCTGACGATGCGAAAGGCCGCGTCGATGAAGCTCTCCTTCGGTGCGGGTGTCGGATGGGCGAGCAGTGCGTGCCATCGCGCTGCAAGTTCCGCGACCTCCCGGGGCGCGGACGGGAGGTCGCTCCGGACGGCGACCGCGGTGCGCTCGAGCGCCCCCAGGTCGGCGAGATCGTGAGCGCCTGCTCGCGCTTGGATGCGCGCAGCGTCGCCGGCCAGCGAGACTTCGTCGGCGATGATGTCGAGCGAGGCGATCTCGCTTTGGGCGCGCTCGAGTTCGCGATTGCTCGATTGCAACGCAAGGGCGGCGGCCCAGACGATCCCGGCCGCGGCGAGAAAGGCGAGCAGGGCAAGGCGCACCGAGAGCGGCCAAGCGCTAGGTCCGGGCGACCGGCTTTCCGCTGCGATCTCGGACACGCTTCTCCTTTGAAAACGGGGCGGCGTGCCCCCCGTTCACCCCCGGGCCGCCACTCGGCGGCCCCTCTGTTCCCCAATTCTGCCAACGATGGGACTTCGCGAGATAACAGGGCGGCGTGCCCCCCGTTCACCCCCGGGCCGCCACTCGGCGGCCCCTCCGATACCAACCCGCTGCTGGGTCTGAACTCCGCGAGTGAATGCCGCGCGCTTCTTCGACTATCGGCCTGCGCAGCGCTGCCCTTGAGGCGGTGGCCCGCTCCCTTCCGTCGAAAGTCAGCGGATGCTGTTTCGAACTCTTCGCGTGGCGCTTGCGGCCACGGTCTTGTTCGCCGCCGGCGTAGGCGGGGCCGGTGCTTCGGCCGGGACGCCGCCCGGGCCACCGCTCGAGCGCGCGGTCCTCTCGGGCGGTTGCTTCTGGGGGATGCAACTTGTCTTCTCATCGCTCGTCGGCGTCGTGCGAACCGAGGCGGGCTACGCCGGCGGCGCGGCGGCGACGGCACACTACGATCTCGTGAGCACCGGGACGACCGGACACGCCGAATCGGTCTCGATCTGGTACGATCCGCGGCGCATTTCGTACCGGCAGTTGCTCGCGGTCTACTTCGAGGTCGCGCACGATCCAACCGAACTCGATCGGCAAGGCCCCGACGTCGGCTCGCAGTATCGCTCGGCAATTTGGTACCTGGACGGACGCCAACGGGCGCAAGCCTCGGCGGCGATCGCGGCGCTGCGAACCGAACGTCGCTTCGGCGCGCCGATCGTCACCGCGGTCGTGCCGTTCCGCGGCTTTTTCGCGGCCGAGTCTTACCATCAGAATTTCGCCGAACTCCATCCGAGCGATCCCTACATCGCTTTCAACGATCTCCCGAAGCTCGCCGCGCTCGAGCGGCAGTTCCCGGCGCTGGTCGCCGATCGCGGCCGGATCGCGCGCTTACTCGCCGCCGCGCCGTGAGCGCGACCGTCCTCTACGACGGCGACTGCGGCTTTTGCCGCGCGAGCGTGGGGCTCGTGGCCGCACTCGACCGCGCGCACCGCATCCGCGCCGTTCCGTTCGCTTCGCAGGAAGGGCGCACGCTGCTGCTGCGTGCATCCCGTTCACCTGAGGATCATCCCGAGAGCGTCGTCGCGCTCGACGGGCAAGGGGCGGCTTTCGGCAGCGACGCGGTCGTGCGGATCGCACGCGAGCTGGGGCTGCCTTGGATGCTTCTCGGGCGTCTCGGGGAGCCGATACCGCGCGCGCTGCGCGAGCGTGCGTACCGCTGGGTCGCCGGCTGCCGGCGCTTCGTAAAACTACCTTAGCGCACGCCCGCTGAGGCCCGGCACCCGATCCGCCGATGACCGGAGGGTGATGAGCAACGAGGCTCCGCGGGAACCGCACGGACTCTTCGTCGAGCGCTTCCGGCTGGAGGCGACGCCCCACGGCTACCGTCTCGAGCGGCGCGGCGTCCCGCAACCGTCGGCGCCCGCCGACCGGGTCGCGCGGCCGGCCGCACCGTGGCTGTTCGTCGGCAGGAGCGCGGAACTCGAAGCCGCGCGCGACGTGCTCCGCGACGGAGCGATGCGCGGCATCGTATTTTACGGCGCACGCGGCTGCGGGAAGACGACCTTCTTGCAGGCGCTCGCGAACGATCCGGGCTTCGCCGAACGCTTCGACGCGATCGCCTTCGTCAGCGCGTGTGGCCAGCCGCTCGACGACGTCCTGGTGCTGCTGAATCGCGCGCTCTGCGAGGCAAGCGACGAACGCTTCGTCCCGGCCGACGGGCGCTGGCTCGCGCAGCTCGGCAGCCGCCGGGTCGCGCTTTTGATCGACGATGCGGAGCCGCCTTTCGACTTCGATCCGATCGTGCGCGCCGCGCCGGGGATCACGCTCGTCGCGACGGCCTGCGAGCCGCCGAGCCACCCGGCGCTGCGCACCTGCGAATTTTCGCCGCTCGCCGGCGACGACGGCGTGACGCTGCTCGGTGCCGTGCTCGGAGTGGAACCCAATCCGCGCGATGCCGCCCTGATGCTGTGCCAATCGTTGCGCGGAAATCCGGGACGGATCGCCCAGGCGGCAGCCCTGTGCGCAAGCACCGGGATTGCGCTCGAAGAACTCGCGCGCCAGCTGCTCTCCGAGGCGACGCTCGACGACGCGCTCGATGCCCGGGTCGCGCTGCTGGACTCCGATCACCGCCGCCTCTTCGACGCGCTTGCCCTCTTTGGCGAACCGGCGATCTCTCTGTCCGATCCGCTTCTGCGCGAGCTCGCGGAATCGGGTCTGATCGTGCGCGACGAACGCGGATGGTGCCCGAGCGCCGGTCTCGGGCGGCGCTACGGTGCCGCGCGCATCGATGACGAGAGCTTCGGCAGCACGCTCGTGAGCGCGCGAGGGCGCTTTCTCGCGGCCGTCGAGCAGCTCGCCGACCCGATGCATCTGCTCCCGTCGCTGGCCGCGCTCCGCCGCGCCGAGTCGCTTGGGCGCAACGAGGACGCGATCGTGCTCGGTTGCGCGGTCGCCGACGCCTTTGCGCGCACGGGCGCTTGGCGGCAGTGGCTCGGAGCGCTCGAGTTCGTGCAGCGCAGCGCTAAACGTGCCGGGCGCGCCGAGGACGAGGCCTGGGCCTTGCACCAAATCGGTACGCGAGCCGCCGCGCTCGGCGATATCGTCGGCGGGATGGGCACGCTGCGCACGGCCCTCGCGATGCGTGAGGAAGCCGGCGACCGCGCGGCCGTCGCGGTCACGCGCCACAACGTCGGAC
>JBOHTX010000040.1:0-12421 GCA_050733855.1 Vulcanimicrobiaceae bacterium | reverse complement strand
GACCGGCTCGCGCCAGCTCGACGACCTTTTGCCGGAACTCCGGCGGGTAGGAACGGGGACGTTTTCTGGCCATTGGTGGACCCTTCTCCGCCAAGCGGGAAGTATCCACGAAAGCGAGCCAGCTTCAGTCCTGCAAAACTGTGCATGGTACCGCCACTGGATTGAAGAGCGGGAAGGCGCACAGCGACCTGCGCCGAACTTTGGGCACCAACATTGGATGCCACCTGAGGCTGGCTTACGCCCGCAGCCGCGGGACCGGCGCGCGCCCTCCCGAGCACGCTGCGAGCATAGTGACCGCCAAAGCCGCTCCCGCAGCGCGGATAACCAAGTTCAGCATCGACCTTGCTTACCTTTCTGATGGCGCCACCGCATCAGGGGCCGCGACATGCACAGCGGGACCGCCATTTGGCGGTCGCGCCCCCATGGCAGTCTAAGCAAAAAAAAAACGCTGTCAAGCCCCGTCCAAAGGAGTCGTCGCGGCCTCGGGCACCGAGTGGAGCCGTGATTCGAGGGCGCCGACGGTATAGTGAGCGCGGAGCTGCGCCAAGATCGCGTCGACGTCGGCCGGCGTGCGCGCCTCGAAGGTCACGTCGAGTTCGGCTCTCTTCGAGGGGACGTCGCTGAAGAGGCGCTGGTGCACGACGTCGAGGATGTTCGCACCGCATTCGGCGATCGTGCGCGCGACGTCGGCGAGGACGCCGGGGCGGTCGTCGATCTCGACCCGCACGCGCACCACCCGTCCTTCGCAGAGGCGCACGCGCGCGATCACGTTGGCCAGCATTCCGGTATCGATGTTTCCGCCGCACACGACCAGGCCAACGGTCCGTCCGCGGAAGCGCGCGGGCTCGGCGAGCAGCGCGGCCAGCGGCGCGGCGCCGGCACCTTCGGCGAGCAGATGTTCTTCTTCGAGCAATAGGTGAATCGCGCGTTCGATCGCCGATTCGCCGACCAGCACCACGTCGTCGACGAACGCTTCGATCAGCGCCCCGGGAATCGCGCCGATCGAGGCGACCGCGATCCCTTCGGCGATCGTCGAACGCGGCGGCCCGATGCCCGGATCGAGCCCGGCGCGCGCGCGCTGCAAGGCGGGAAACGCTTCGGTCTGCACGCCAACGACCTCGAGTCCCGGCCGCAGCGATTTCGCCGCGAGCGCGGAGCCCGCGATCAGGCCGCCGCCGCCGACCGGGACGATCAGCACCTCGAGGTCGGACGCGTCGGCGAGGAACTCCAGCCCGACCGTTCCCTGGCCTGCGACCACGAACGGATCGTCGTAGGGATGGACGATCGCGAGGCCTTCGTCGCGCGCCAGTTCCGCGCCGCGCACGGCCGCATCGGCGAGCGTCTCGCCGTAGAGCACGATCCGCGCGCCGAACTGCTCGGTCCGGCGGATCTTTGCGAACGGGGTCGTCTCCGGCATCACGATCGTCGCCGGGATGCCGAGACGCGAGGCTTGATACGCGACCGCTTGCGCATGGTTCCCGGCCGACATCGCGAGCACGCCGCCGCGACGCTCTGGTTCGGACAGCGTCAGCAAGCGATTGGCGGCGCCGCGGTCCTTGAACGAGCCGGTCCGCTGGTTGGTCTCGAGCTTGAGCCGTACGGCAGAGCCGCTCATGGCGGAGAGCGAAGCGGCGACCAGCACCGGCGTGCGCACGACGTAGGGCGCGATCCGTTCGGCCGCGGCCTCGACCGCCCCAACCTCTAGCGGCAAACCCATCCCAGTCTGCTACGACGCCGCGCGCCCAATCCCGCGTCGGCCGTGCTTGCCCGAAGGGTCGGCGGTGCGGCGCGCGCTACTACCGCCCATGCGCCGTCGTCATTTCCTGTACGGTTCGCTGGCCGCCGGGCTGGCGGGCTGCACCCGCATCTCGGCCGTGCACAATGCCGGCAATCCCTTCACGATCCCGGGGACGCTGCGCTACTCGGACGGCGAAGATATCGCGGGGCTCAACCTGCACATCGTCCCGCAGGTCTCGGTCCAGCTGCTCACCCAACTGACCGGCGCGTACCTGATCCGCTTCGACGACCATTTCAAACCGTACCCCGAGCTGATCGAACGGATTCCGAGTCAACGCAACGGCGACATCAGCGCCGACGGGCTCGAGATCACCTATCGTTTGCGTAAGGAGCTGGTCTGGGACGACGGTGCGCCGCTGCGCGCCGACGACGTCGCGTTCTCCTTCGAGGCGGTCAACAATCCCAAGAACAACGAGTACTCGCGCACCGGCTTCGATCAGGTCGTCGACGTGGCCGCGCGCGATCCGTACACCGCGACCGTCAAGCTCAAGCGGCCGTACGGCTCGTTTTACGAGATCTACTTCTCGTCGTCGAATCTCCCGCTCTTGCCCAAGCACCTGCTCGGCAACCTGCCCGATATCAACACGACGCCGTTCAACGCGCTGCCGGTGGGCGCGGGGCCGTTCAAGTATCAGTCCTGGAATCGGAATTCATCGGTCGAGATGGTCGCCAACGACCGCTACTATCGCGGGCGGCCGAAACTCGACCACGTCACCTACAAGATCATCCCCGATTGGAACACCGTGCAGACGGCCCTGCGGACCGGCGAGATCGACATCGCCTGGCTCGTCCCGAACAACTTCATCGACCATCTGGCGGCGACGCCCGGCTTCGGTCGCATCGGGCAGCCGAGCGACCTCCGCGCGCAGATCGAGTTCAACAACGCGCATCCGCCGCTCGACGATCCGCTCGTGCGCAAGGCGCTCCTGATGGCGACCGATCGCGCGACCCTGGTCGCCAAGGTCGAACACGGGCACGCCTCGCTCAGCGATTCGCCGCTCGGACCGCTCGCGGCCGGCGCGCTCACGCTCGGGCCGCAGCCCTACGACCCCAAAGGCGCGGCCGCGCTGCTTGAACGCGCCGGCTGGGCGCTCGGTGCGGACGGAACCCGGCGCAAGAACGGCACGCCGCTCGCGGTCGAGTTCGCCACCATCACCGGGAATGCCGAACGCGACTCCTGGCTCGTGCTGATCCAAAGCTGGTGGGGCGCCCTCGGCGTCAAGGTCACGGTCAAGCACTATCCGCCTTCGGTGATGTTCGGCCCCTATAGCGAAGGCGGCGTGCTCACCAAGGGGACCTATCAGGCCGGCGTCGACGAACAGGGCTACGGCTACAGCGGTACGCTCACCACGATCTTCGCGTGCAATCAGTTTCCCCCGGCCGGCTACAACGTGATCCGCTACTGCAATCCCACGCTCGACCGGCTGATGGCACGCTTCGACCAAACCTACGACTTCGACGAGCGCGACCGGCTCGTCGCGCAGATTCAGCGCTTGATCGCGAACGACGTCCCGCAGATCACGCTCTTCTATCCGCAGGATAACTTCGTCTACAACGCCGACCTCAAAGGCTTCGGCCCGGTCGCAAACCTCGACGACGCCTACCGCTGGTCGATTTGAGCGAGGGCGATGCCCTGAGGCCGGTTCCGTGGACGCCCAGGCTGTGCTAACAGCGAGGTGAATCGTAGGCGCGAGTGGCGCGCTCTGGTCAACGAGCCTTAGCCGGAGATCAACCGAAGCCGCGGGAAGCTGACGGCGTAGAGCCGACGATCCCGCGTGAGCAGCGCACCGCAGCTGAGGGCATGCGCGCCGATGATGAAGTCCGTCAACAGGCGCCTCGGAGGTCCGCCGCCAGACTTCCGCCGTCTGCTCGAATACGCGTTGAAGGCCGCTCCCGCGGTACGCCACAGCTCTTCGTCTGCGATCCAGTCGACGTCGATTCGGGCACGCTGCAACGCGCCGTCGAGCCGTTCCACGCTGGCCCCAGGGCCGGCCCGCAATTCGGCGTGCACGGATCCCGAAATGACGAGCGGTGCGAACGATCGAGCGCCCGCAAGGAGCTTCGCAGCGGCTTCCGCTTCCGCTCCCACGCCGGCGAAGAGGTCGACCAGCACGCTCGTGTCGACGGCGCACGTCATCTTCCGAGCAGTTTACGATCGTAGGTATCGTGACCCCGAATATCGTCGATCCAATCGTCGACCTGCTTTCTCGTCAGGCCCTTCCCAACGCGAAAGAAGCCGACCAGCGGCAAGAACGGATTCTCATCGGGCACGGCGCTCATGCGGACTCCGTCTTTCCGCAACTCGAAAAGTACATGATCGCCGGTCCGCACTCCGAGCGCCTCACGAATTGCGCGCGGGATCGTCACCTGGCCCTTGCTCGTGAGCTTACCGGCGGCGGGCCGCATCCTCCGACCGGTTCCCCTTACTTTTGGCTTCATCGGTAAGGAGTATAGCAGGCACCCTCTGGGTGGACAAGGAGGCGTAACGCGATCCGTAGCTGCCTCTGCGATCTTGCACGGTGCGAAGGGGTACGCCGGTTCAGCGAGGTTGCACCCTCGCCGACTCCCAGGTGCGCACGTCGGCGATCTTGCTTGCCATGAAGGCGAGATAGCCGCCGGAGAGGAGGAAGCGCTTGCGCAGCGGGTCGAGCGTGAACGGGTATTCGCTGCCATCGTCGATCCGCAGGTGCTCGGCTTCGAGATCGATCTCGATTCGCGTTGCGCGGAGCAGTGCGTCGATTGCTCCGGCCTCGACGACGACCGGCGCGATCCCGTTGTTGTAGGCGTTCTCTTCGAAGATGCGGGCGAAGCTCGGGGCGACCACCGCGCGGATGCCGCGGTCGGCGAGCGCCCAGGCGGCGTGTTCGCGCGAGCTGCCGCAGCCGAAGTTCTCGCGCGTCACCAGAATCGTGGCGCCGTCGTGACGCGCGAGCAACTCGGCACCGCCGCTCATGCCGCTGAAGAGATGCACGCCGAGGCCGGTCGTATCGATGCCGGTGAGGTAGTGCGCGGGGATGATCTGATCGGTATCGACGTTGGCGCGGTCGAGCGGAAGGACGCTGCCGGCAACGATCATGCCGGGACTCCGGCTGCGAGTACGGCGCCGAGTTCCTCGGGCGCGCCGATCCGGCCGAGCACGGCGCTGGCGGCCACGACCGCGGGCGATGCGAGGTGCACGCGTCCCCCGGTCCCCATGCGGCCGGGGAAGTTGCGGTTGCTCGAGGAGATGCAGCGCGATTCCGGCGCGAGCACGCCCATCGACATTCCAAGACAAGGCCCGCACGAGGAGTGCGTCCAGAGCGCACCCGCATCTTGAAACACGTCGTGCAAGCCCTCGCGTTCGGCCGCGCGCTTGACGGCCTGCGAGCCCGGCGTCACGATCGTCGGAATCGAGACGTGGCGTCCACGCAAGACCTCGGCGGCCGCGCGCAAGTCGGAGAGCCGCGAGTTCGTACAGGACCCGATGAAGGCCTGATCGAGCGCGAGTTCCCGCAAGTCGAGCCCCGGCGTCACCGCCATGTAGGCAAGCGAACCGGCGTCGGCATCGGGCGGAACGCGCCCACCGAGCGGGACTGCTTCGCCGGGATTGGTTCCCCAGCTCACCATCGGATGCAGATCGGCGAGATCGAGCGTGAGTTCGCGGTCGTAGCGCGCATCGTCGTCGGCGCGCAACGCGCGCCAGCGTGTAACCTTCGCTTCGAAGGCGTCGCCGGTCGGCTGGTTCTCGCGGCCGCGCAGGTACGAGAAGGTCGTTTCGTCGGGCGGACACATGCCGGTCGTCGCGCCGGCTTCGATCGCCATGTTGCAGAGCGTCATCCGCTCGTCCATCGAGAGCGATTCGATCCCACTCCCCGCGTACTCGAGGACGTAGCCCGTCCCGCCCTTGAAGCCGAGCGTCGCGATCACCCACAGCGCGAGATCCTTCGCGGTCGCGCCGTGCGCGAGCCGGCCGTTCACCGTAATTCGCATCACCTTGGGGCGCCCAAGGACCAGGCAGCCCGCCAGCATCGCGCCCGCTTGCGCGGTCGAGCCGACGCCGAGCGCGAACGCGCCGAAGGCGCCGAGCGTGCAGGTGTGACTGTCGCCGCAGGCGAGCGTCAGGCCCGGCTCGACGTAGCCGCGCTCCGGCGCGACCACATGACAGATGCCGTTTTGCCCGATATCGTAGAGCACGATCCCGTGACGCTTCGCCCAGTCGCGCAAGACCTTCGCTTGAATCGCGGTCGCCGTATCTTTCGCGGGCGAGACGTGATCGTTGATCGCGACGATCCGAGCCGGATCGTAGAGCCGGTCGCCGTAACTGCGTTCGATCTCGCGCGCGCCCTGCGGCGTCGTGATCTCGTGCGCCACCACGCGATCGATGAAGACGAGCGCATTGCGCCCCGGCAACTCCTCGACGAGGTGTGCGTCCCAGACCTTCTCACACAGCGAGCTCGGCATATTCCCCCTCGTCCGTCGTCGGCCGGCCCGTCGCCGGAGCGACGTTCCCGCGCAGGCCGCTGCAGCGCAGGCCATCGAGCCGGACCGCCCGGTTGAAGCCGCAGAGCACCGCGCGCAGCGAGGCGGTCACGGTGCTGCGATCCATGCCGACGCCCCAGTGGGTTCGTTCGGCGGTCACGAGTTCGACGTAGGCGACGGCGGTGGCGTCGGCTCCGCTACCGAGCGCGTCTTCGTGAAAATCGCGGACCCCGAGATCCACGACCAGTTCTTCGCGTAGCGCCGTGACCAGCGCATCGATCGGACCGTTGCCCGCACCGCGTAAAGTCCGCACGCCGCCTTGGTTGGCTACCGTCACTTCCAGCGAGACGCGGCCCTTGCCGTCGTCGCTGATCCGGTATTCGAGCAAGTCGAGCGGCGAGCGCGATTCGAAATACTCGCGCCCGAAGGCGGCATAGATTTCATCGGGCAACAGCTCGCCTTCGCGCGCCTCGGTGAGCTTCTGGACGAGCCCGCTGAACTCGACCTGCAGCCCGCGCGGCAAATCGAAGCCGAAGTCGTTCCCCATCACGTACGCCAGTCCGCCCTTGCCGGACTGGCTGTTGATCCGCACGACGGCCTCGTAGGTGCGCCCGAGGTCGCGCGGGTCGACCGGCAGGTAGGGTACTTCCCAGCGGCTGCCGTCGGTCCGTTCGAGTGCCGCGAAACCTTTGTTGATCGCATCCTGATGCGTCCCGGAGAAGGCCGTGAACACCAGCTCGCCGCCGTAGGGGTGGCGCGCATGGACCGGCAGCCGATTGCAGTGCTCGACCGTGCGCACCACTTCGGGGAGGTTGGAGAGATCGAGTTCCGGGTCGACGCCCTGCGCGAACAGGTTGAGCGCGAGCGTGACCAGGCAGACGTTGCCGGTCCGCTCACCGTTGCCGAAGAGCGTGCCCTCCACGCGCTCCGCGCCCGCCATCATCGCCAGCTCCGCGGCCGCGACCGCCGTTCCGCGATCGTTGTGCGGATGGGCCGAGAGCACGTAGCAATCGCGCCGCGGCAAGGTTCGGGCCATCCATTCGAGCGCATCGGCGTAGACGTTCGGGCTGGTGTGTTCGACGGTCGCGGGCAAATTGAGGATCATCTTCTTGGCCGGGGTCGGCTCCCACGCGTCCAGCACTGCCGCGCAGATGTCGCGCGCAAAATCGAGTTCGGTCCCGGTAAAACTCTCCGGCGAATATTGGAGGACGATCTCGGTCTCGGGGTGCCGCCGCGCGCGTTGCGCAATTGCGCGCACGCCGCCTTGCGCGATCGCGGTGATGCCTGCTTCATCGAGGCCGAACACGACCCGGCGCTGCAGTTCCGAGGTCGAGTTGTAGAGGTGGAAGATCGCGCGCCGGGCGCCCGCGACCGCTTCGAAAGTCCGTTCGATCAGCTCGTCGCGGGCCGGGGTCAGCACCTGAATCGTCACGTCGTCGGGGATCAGGTTGCGTTCGATGAGCGACCGGACGAAATCGAAATCGGGTTGGGAAGACGAGGGAAAGCCGACCTCGATCTCTTTGAACCCCAAGCGCACGAGCAATTCGAAGAAGCGCAGCTTCCGCTCCGGCCCCATCGGCTCGGCGAGCGCCTGGTTCCCGTCGCGCAGGTCGACGGCGCACCAGCGCGGGGCGCGCTCGAGCGTGCGCGAGGGCCAGCGCCGGTCAGGGAGGGCGACCGTGGGGAACGGTCGGTAGCGGTGGGTCGGCATACTCGGCATCGGCTGGGATTTCTCCTTACGAAAAGAACCGGGGCCCGTCGCTTTCGCGGCGGGCCCCGATCCGACGGAGCAAACGGCGCTTAGCGACTAGACTCGAAGAGTGCCGCTAAGAATAATCTCGAGCGCGAGCGAACGCGCCGGGCCGTACATGTCGCGTACCTTAGCACGGCCGCACGGGGGCGTCAAGCAAGCGGGCAACGCGACGACGCGCCAATCGCCGCGGCGGCCCGGCTTGACGCGGCTGCGCGGGGGCGCTATGCTCTGTCTAGACAGTCTAGAGGAGCATGCGTGGAGATTCGAGGCGAGTGGCAAGTTCAGGAGGCCAAGAACAAACTGAGCGAACTGCTCGCGCGCGTTGAGTCCGCGGGACCCCAGCGCATTACGCGTCACGGCAAGCATATCGCCGTCGTCATTTCCGAAGCCGATTTTGCGCGGCTCGCGCGCGCCGATACGGAGTCGGACGCCTTCGTCTCGTTCCTGCTGGCCGCGCCCTTTGCGGGGGCCGAATTCGAGCGGCGCCGACCGGACGACGTTGCGCGCGAGGGGATCGAGTTCTGAACGGATACCTGCTCGATACGAACGTCGTCTCCGAAGTTCAGCGGGGATCGCCGGATCCCTCGGTCGCTCGCTGGCTGCGCGACCGGCGGCATCGGCCGGTTTTCATCAGCGTCATCACGCTCGGCGAAATCCGGCGCGGTATCGAGATGCAGCCGGACGAGCACCGTCGCGCGCAACTGCAGCTCGCCCTCGAGCACATCAGGACGTCGTTCTTGCGGCGCTCGATCGCGATCGACGGGCAGGTCGCGGACCGCTGGGGCCGCATCACCGCCTCGAATCCAAACCTCGGCCGACGTTCGATCGATGCACTCTTGGCGGCTACCGCCCTAGAGCGCGACCTGATCCTCGTGACGCGGAACGTGCGCGACTTCGATTCGCTCGGAGTCGACCTCGTCAATCCCTGGACGCCGTAACCTCCGCTGCACGCAGGGCAGTCATCGCGAAAAGACTCCGTCGGGAATTTCGGTGTTGATTTGGTAGTTGCTGAAGGTCGTCGTAACGTCGGCGCGATAGCCCTTGCCGTGCGCGCTGCCGGTTTGCGCGACGACCAGCTCGAATCCGTCGATGCGATCGTAGGTTTGCTGGGTCGTCGCTTCCGAGCCGTTCGCGTTGACGAAATCGTAGGCGCTCGCGAGGCCGGTGCGATCGTCGACGGTCACGTCGAACGGCGTACGCGAGCGGGTCGTCGCTCGATTTCGGGACGAGATGGAAGACCGTCGTGCCGGCGCCGGGCGTGATCGTGATATCGTAATCGGCCGGCCAGCGAGCGACGGGCGCAATGCTCGGGCTATCCTCGACCAACCGGCGTAGCGGTCCCGGGACGTTGTCGAAGACGACCGTGTGGTGGTCGGGCACTTCGAAGTAGGCGGTGCCGTGAAAGGTCAGCGAGAGCGGCGGAAAGCCGCGTAACTTCGTTTGCACGCTGATCTCGGTGATCGACGAACGCAGCCCGCGTTCGTTGGCCAGCATCTTACGGTACACCGGATTGCGCGCGAGCGCGCCGGGCGCCGCCGCGCACCACGTCCCGGCGAGGGCTAGGGCGACCCAGACGGCGGCGGCCGGCACGAGGCTGCGGCGGAGCATCGCCGGCCTCTGCGGCTCAGGAGCGCCGCGTTCCTTCGGCGGCACAGCTCCGCTGCGATTGTTCGGTTGGTCAACTTTTGCTGGTGGGCGCCAGCTCATTTTGACGCGCAACCCGACGAAGAGAACGACGCGGCAGCCGCGGCGGCTGCTGATCACCGGACGGCCGCAGCGGGCGCCGTCCGCAGTCACCGCTCATTTTGCTAGGGCTAACGTGTTCGCATTCAACGGTTCGCGCGGCCGCAGGCGATTTGAGGTGAGCTGCGCCGCCTAGCGCCGGCGCGAGCCGCCTACGAGCCACGGTCGCGGATCCGGCATACCCTCGGCCCCGCACGCCGCGAGACCCTCGTCGGCGCCGCCGGGCGTAAAAATCATACAGTGGCGGAAGTTCAAGGCTTCGTACTGAGTCGGCGCGCATGGGCCGTAGCGCGCATCGTAAACGACGAACCCGTTGCGAAGCCACGTAACCCTGGGGTCTGCGAATCCATAGCGTTCGATCGCACGGAGCGTCGCCATCTGGGCACGGGTCGGCTTCGGGACCCCAGGCCTACCAATATCCCGAGCTGACCAGCTTGGAGGCCCAGCGAGGTCGTTGAAAGTGCAGACGACTGCCAGGCCCTCGTTCCGCTGTCCATAATGGAAGGTGGCTCTCGCTGAAGGGCTCGAGTCCGCTCTGTTTTGTGCGGCACCTGGAAGACAGCCGGGAAGGACGCACGCAAAGCCGGCGGCGACAAACGCGAACCAGCGGCGCACAACACGCGATCTGCCGCTACTCGGCCAAGGCACCCGTCGGTCTACCAAGGGCGGGTCGCCCACGCCGAAGCTCTGAACCTATGGAAGTGCGGCATCGCCATACTGCACGCTTGGGTTTCCGGGGGTCCACGTGGACGAGGTAACTCGCGCAGGGCACGCCCCGTTGTAGCTCGTCGCAAGCGTGGCTACTTCTGCGAACTTGGGATCGCGGTATATCGCGTATACGAAACGTGTTCCACGATACTGGCTATAGAATCCGTGCGGGAGATACGGAGCGTGGCACTCGTACTGACCGCTATAGGCAGAGTAGGTGTTAATCGAGCAATACCCGTGCGAGTCGGCTTGGCAAAGCGACGGTGGAAGAGGCTCACCGAACGTCCCCGCCGGGCGCCGCAGCGGTTGACCGATGCCGCTCGGGCTGAGATCGATGCTGTTGTAGGTTTCGTATGGCCCGTAGCCGGTTGGCCCGAGATTCGACTGAGCGATAGAATTGTCCGGATAATACTGAGGTCCACCATACGACGCGGTCGGGTCGGACGGATAGTAAAAGATGCATAGGGTCGTGCCCGGTACGCAGTCAGAGTCGAATTCGCCAAAAAGCACCTGAAGCCATTGCACCGTATTGATCCCGCCGCTCGGGCTGAGCCCGAAGACGGAGCCATCGACGGAATATGTCGAGGTGCCCGACTGCGCGATCGTTGTGAGCGCGCTTACCGAGCACAGAAAGCAGGGAGTCGCGTTTCCGGTCGGATCCGTGCCTTCGAGCGGCCCGGCATTAGAAGAAATGTCCGGGGGTACCGCGCCGAATAGCCACGCCTCGTTCGAGATTGTAACGATTTGCGAGTTGACGAAGACCGTCTGAGGATCGTACCCGTAAGCACTCGCATCTCCGACGAGCGTGAACGTGTGCGCCCCATCGTAGGTCAGGCCGTGCATTATCAGCGCGTCGTCGCCACATGGGATCAGCGTCCCAGCGTTTATGAGGTTCTCGTACCCGATCGACCACGAGCGAAGATACGGTTCAAAATATGCTCCATTGTTGAGGGTCGCGTTATCGGCGGAACGCAGCGTAAACATACCCCCCTCGACGGAATTCTTTGAAGGGCCCGTGATTTCGAAGTACAGGTACGCGCCATCACCCTGCTCGAGAATCGTGTTGTCGCACGGAACGTTCACGAAGGCCCCGCCCGCCGTATAACCGCAGCCCAACGAGACCTGTCGGACGTAGGCTCCCATCGGCTGCGACGGAGGATCCGGCGGCGAGCAGCTTGACGAGTAGTCCCCGGGGCCGCGTCGGTCGCAAGCATCGGGGCGGCACGCTGAACGGCGGGTCGCGCGCTCGCCGACGGCGCCGCGGCCGCGGGTCTCGTAGCGCTCGCGTATTTCAGGAGTTCTGGGTTGTTGCTCATAAGCCGGCCGGCCGGAAACATGTACACGAAATCGCCTCGAAGGTTTGAGGGCATGTACTCCATGAGCTGAAGTGCGAGGGCGCGGTCCGAGCCCGTCACCGAGGGGTCGATATACGATCCGATTTCGTCCGGCGTCAGCGGCTTCCCCTGAGCGGCCGAGAACCGATTCTCGTAAAGCTGCAGCGGGCCGTGCGGCGCGACGCCGAGCGCAGGTTTGGATGCCCCACGACTTCCTTGGTTTGCCGCCGCAAACGGGACATGCGATGCGCCCGAACAACCCGCGATAAACACGGTCATGGCCAAAGCCAGCGCTCCAGGTTGCAGTAACCTCGCGATCGCGTTCGACATTTGCCCGCCCTCGCAGAAGCCAGAGAGCGAAACGCCCAGCAACGCCGCACCGGTCACGGCCGGTTAGCATTGGCGCCCGCTGATGCATTCAAGCAGAAAAAAAAAACGGGTTGTCAAGGCTCTCGACCCAAGCCTGCGTCACCCCTGGCGCCGTACCCCCCGACTCGCCCAGGACTGCCTTTCGATCGACGCCCTCGCGGAGCAACGGTTTACGAAAGGGTCTCGACCCCGGGCTGCGTCTCGGGCTCCGAAGAAACGACCGCGATCGCCGTTTCCCCCGGCCGCGGGGGGGGGGGGG
>JBOHTX010000039.1:0-12587 GCA_050733855.1 Vulcanimicrobiaceae bacterium | reverse complement strand
TCCCAGCGTAGAGGGTCCCGACCGAACCGAACAAGAGCGAGAACGCAAAGGTCGACGCTGCGATGAGCCGCAGCGGCCGCAGGCGCCAGTGATGCAAAAAAACGAACACTCGAATGCTCCTCGTGTGCGCGTGGTTTTGCCCGGTACCGCTGGGAGTATCCTGGGTACCACCCCTAATCCCCTGCTAACGGGTTAACACGCTTTCGAGCGTCCGGACGCCCCCCGTAGGACGCACGCCCTCGAGGCGCTCCCGTCGCTAGGTTCATTCGCCGCCCTGAGCGAGCGTCCAGGTCATTTTGTTCGTCGCCGTCCCTTGCGAATGACGGCGACGCATTGCGGATTGCGGCGTCGAAGCTCGCGGCGGCGCACCGGCGGGTGCGGCAGGGAGTTGCCACCAAACATCCGTGCGCGAGGGAAGAGCGCGTGGGTGCCGATCCGATGTCGCTGACCGCGGACGAGTTCGTCGCCTGGGAACTGCGGCAAGAGGCCAAACACGAGTTCGCGGACGGCCGGACGCGGGCGTTCGCCGGCGGGACGCTCGCGCACGCGGTGATCTCGTCGGAGCTTTTGGGGATCCTCCGCGCCCATCCGCGTTCGCGACCGTGCCGAGTGTTCGGATCGGATGTCCTGATTGCGACCGCCCGCAGCCGCCGCTATGCCGACGTCGTCGTGAGCTGCGACGAGCGCGATATCGGCGACCTCACGCAGACGACGATTCGGTTTCCTACGCTGGTCGTAGAAGTACCGTCGCAGTCGACGGCGAGCGTCGACCGTTCCGAGAAGTTCGACGAGTACCGCACGATCGAAACGCTACAGGAATACCTGCTGCTCGATTCGCGGAAACGCTGGGCCGAGGCCTACCGGCGCAACGGCGAAGAGTGGGTCAGCTCGCTGCCAGTGAGTTCCGGAACCCTGCGGGTGGCGTCGCTCGACCTGCCGCTCGACCTCGACGAACTCTACGAACGTGCTTCCGTCACCGCCGCCGGCTAGCAGTCGCTGAACGCGGGGTCCATCCGGTCGGCGGCTTGGGCCTCGTCGCTCGCGATCGGCGCCGAACGGATCGAGAGCTGCTTAGATGCCTCTTGCGCCACGGTCGTCAGTTGCGGCGGGACGTCGTCGATCGGGTTCGGCGGGGCGAACGGATCGATCGGCCCCCCCTCCGAGAGGATCGCGTTGAAGACCATGTCCTCGTGCTCTTCCTTGGTGATCGGGTCGTGCGAATCGAGGTAGGCGATGAAGCGCCCGAGATCGTCGGCCAGGATCTTCTGGTGGTGGAGCGCGCCGTCGAGCGCGTTCGCGAAGTCGTCGAGCGCCTTGGCTTGCTCGGGCGTCGGCGCGCTCTTGGCTTCCTTGCGGAACTCCTTCATGAGACCGTTCCCGGTCACCGCGGCGCGGCGCAGGGTGACGTACTCGGCCGTCAACTCTTCGTCGCCGCGCGCTTTGGCGAGCACGCTCGAATCGAGGTCGAGCGTCCGCAGCTGCGCGATCACGGTCGCCAGGCGTGCGTCGTTTTCTTCCTCGATCGTGGTCGTTTGGCTGGCGTTGGTGAGCAACGCACGGCAAAGCGGCGTCGTCACGCGAATCTCGAAGATCGTCCGCAGCGGCGCGCCCGATGGAGCCGGGCTTGCCGGCGGCGCGCCCTGCGCCGGGGCAATCGGCGTTGCGGCTGGGACACTCGTCGCCGTGCTCGGCGGGCTTGCGGGCGCAGGCGAGGGTTCGCCCGGCGAAGCACTCGCGCCGACCAGCAACGCGAGGACCAGGGCCGTCGCGCTCAGAGCGTCGCCCATACCTCGAGTTTCGAGCGAACTTTGAGAATCACTTCTTCCGTGAACTCGGTCGTTGCAGCGTGTCCGCCGAGGTCGCTCGTCGCGAGGCCCCCACGAACGGTCTCTAGCACCGATTCGTAGATCGCGCGCGACGCGTTCGCGGCTTCCGCTGCGGGGACGTGACCGAGCAGCGCCGCGGCCGCGAGGATCATCGCCATCGGGTTGGCGACGTTCTTGCCGAAGAGCCGCGGCGCCGTGCCGTGCGGCGCCTCCGCCATCACGACCGAGGGCTTCAGGGTCGCATCGAACGCAAGCAACACGCTCTCGGCGCCGGCGATCGAACCGAAGAGCTGCATCACGAGATCGGAGAGGCAGTCGCCGTCGCGATTGAGGGCAGGCACGACGAGCGGATCGCCGGCGCTCGAAATCAAGAGCGCGTAGGTCGCGTCGATCAACTGCGGTTCGTAGGCGACCTCGGGATAGCGGGCGGCGGCGGCATCCATCTCTTCCTTGAGCATCCCTTCGTAGATCGGACTGACCGTGTACTTCGGGCCCCCGAAGACTTTCGAGCGCGTGCGGCGCGCGTGGAAGAAGGCATACTCGGCGACCAGACGGCAGACGCCGCGCTCGATCCGCTCGGTGCGGAAGGCGACCTCGTTCGCACCCTCGCCTTCGCGCCACTCGCGCGCCCCGTAGGCATCGCCGACGGCCATCCGCACGATCGAGATCGGTGCGTAGACACCGGCGACCGGGCGCACGCCGGGAAGGCGGCGGCCGGTCCGTACGATCACCGTGCCGTCGATCGCGCGCCGCAGGATGGCGTTGGGCGAACCGACGTCGCCCTGCGCCTCGGGAGTGATGGTCGCGGCTTTGAGGCCGTAGCCGGTCCGCTTCATTGCCGCCGCCGCTTCGTGGACAACCGCGTTCTGGGTGCGCCGCCGGTTCTCGAGCGAGAGATCGAAGCGCTCGAACTCGAGCGGAAACCCGATCACCTCGGGTTCCAGCACGCGCAGCGCCTCGGCGAGCAGTTCTTCTCCGGTTTGGTCGCCTCCCAGGACGACGATCGTCGGCCGCTCCATCGCCCGACCATCCGCGCCGCACGGACGCGAAGCCTGCGAGTCGCCGAAACCGCCTCCGCGCGCCCGGCCGCGGAGGGTTGCGGGCCGCGCGTACGAGAACGGTCGCGCCAATGGCACGCGCTCGTCGCAAAACCCGGACGATGCCGCGCATGCGTCTGAACCTCGAGATCGCGGGAGTCACGCTCTTCGCGCTGGCCGTGCTCGTGGCGATCGCGCTCGCCGCTCCCGTGCGGACCGGAGCGCTCGGGAGCGCGGTCGTAGGGACGCTGCGCGGCGCGTTCGGCTCGGCCGCCCCGCTCGTCCCGGCGATCGTGGCGCTGGTCGGCGCGATCGTCTTTCTCGAGATCGACGTTGCTCGCATCCTGGCGCGCGCGCTGGTGGCGGCGCTCGGCGGCGCGCTGATCGTCGATGCGGCGCTTGCGGAACGCGGCGGAACGTTCGGGTACCTCTTGTGGGTTGGGCTGGTGCGGCTGGTCGGCCCGCTCGGCGCGAGGGTCGTGCTCGCGGTGCTCGGACTCGCGCTCGTCGTCTGGATCACCGGGCTTTCCCTCAAGCGAGTGATCGGCTTCGGACTGCTCGTGCTCGCGCGCGTCCGCGCTGCCGTTGCGAGGCTCGCTGCGCTGCGCCGCGCGCGCACCGCTCCCGCGCAAACGGCCGTCGCCGCGAGCGAGCCCAAAACCCTGCGCGAGGCGTTTCACCTCCCCGCCGTGCAGCCACGCGCCACAGCGGCCGGCGTGGGTGCAGCAAGCGTCGCGGCGCCGCTCGACGAGGAAGATGATGACGAACTCGACGAGGACGATGACGAACTCGACGACGACGATGACGAACTCGATGACGATGACGAACTCGATGACGACGCGCAAGACGGCGACCATGACGGCTTCGAAGACGAGGAAGACGAAGAAGACGAAGAAGACGAAGAAGACGAAAAAGCGGGCACGCCGAGTGCGGCGCGCGGGCGCCGAGTGCAGGCGCTCGCTGCGATCGCGGACGAAAACGAAATGCGCCGCGTCTATAGCCTACCGGAGCTGACGCTCTTCGATCCGCCGCAAGCGACCATCGTCGATGAAACGCACCGCTCGGCGCTGCTCGAGGATACGCTGGCTTCGTTCGGGGTCGGCGCGAAAGTCGTCCACATCGAGCGCGGCCCAGCGATCACCCGCTACGAATTGCGCCCGGCGCGCGGCGTCAAGATCTCCCGGATCGCTTCGCTCGCCGACGACCTGGCGCTCGCGCTCGCGGCGACCGCGGTCCGGATCGAGGCACCGATCCCCGGCAAGTCGGCGGTCGGGATCGAGGTGCCGAACGCCCAGGTCTCGGTGGTCGCGATCCGCGAGATCCTGGAAGCGCTGCCGCACCGCGGGACGGTGCCGCCGCTCGAAGTCGCGCTCGGCAAGGATATCACGGGCCGCCCGGTCTTCACCGACCTCGCACGGATGCCGCACCTGCTGGTCGCGGGCGCGACCGGGAGCGGCAAGAGCGTTTGCCTCAATGCGATCATCGCCTCCCTGCTCGCCTGCGCGACGCCCGATCAAGTGCAGTTGCTGTTCATCGATCCCAAACGGGTCGAGCTGACCGTCTACAACGGGATCCCGCACCTCATCAAAGAGGTGATAACCGACGCGCGCATGGCTGCGGGCGCGCTCTTCGAGATGACCCGCGAAATGGATTCGCGTTACGAGCGCTTCGCGCGCGCGAGCGTCCGCAAGATCGAGGAGTACAACGCAAAGTTTCCCGCCGAGAAGCTGCCCTACGTCGTGATCGTGATCGACGAACTCGCGGATCTGATGCTGGTCGCCCCGGCCAAGGTCGAGATCACGATCTGCCGGCTCGCGCAGCTCGCGCGCGCGACCGGAATTCACCTGGTGGTCGCGACCCAGCGGCCCTCGGTCGACGTGATCACCGGGATCATCAAAGCCAACATCCCCTCGCGGATCGCGTTCGCCGTCAGCTCGCAAGTGGATTCGCGCACGATCCTCGACATGGCCGGCGGCGAACGGCTGCTCGGGCGCGGCGACATGCTCTTCCTGCCGATCGACGCCCCCAAGCCGATCCGCGCGCAGGGCGCGCTGATCACAGGCGACGAGGTTGCGCGTCTGGTCGAGTTTTGGGCCGCGCAAGCCCGCCCGGAGAATTTGCTCGAAGTCGAGGTCGCGCCGATCGAGGACGACGAGCGCCGCCCGCTCGATCCGCTCGCCTACGAGGCGGCGCGCTTCATCATCGAGAGCAGCTTCGCTTCGACCGCGCAACTGCAGTCGCGCTTTTCGATCGGCCATCCGCGCGCGGTGCGCATCATGAAGCAGCTCGAAGAGACCGGAGTCGTCGGCCCGCACGAGGGGACCAAACCGCGTCGCATCAACCTCGGCCTGGCCGAGCTCGAAACGATCGCCGACCGCCTCGGCCGCGACGCCCAGACGGACCTGTTCGCACAGAACGCCTGAACATCGGTACGTGGGTCCTCGGCGCTTGACTTTTCCAGCCTAGTCATCGTAATCTAGTCTAGTGAAAACGGTTGGAATCTTCGAGGCGAAGACGCACCTGTCGGCGCTGATCGAGGGGGTCGAGCGCGGCGAGCCGGTCGTCCTCACCAAGAACGGAAAACCGGTCGCGCGCATCGTGCCGATCGCCGGCCTCGAGCGACGCGAGTTCGGGTTCGACGACGGGCTCGGTTATATTGCCGACGATTTCGATGCGCCGCTGCCGCCCGAGGTTCTGAGGACCTTCACCGGTTGAGTGCCTACTTGCTCGACACGAACGTGCTGCTGTGGCTGTTCTTGCGTTCGGATCGGGTGAAGAAAAGCGTACGCGACAAGTTGGCGGATCCGGCGAACACCGTGTACGTCTCGGCGGTTTCGACCTGGGAAGTCGCGATCAAGGCGGCAACCGGCAAGCTGCGTCTGCCGGGCGAGCCGGCGCGCTATCTCCCGGCGCGCATCGCGCGCGCGAAGCTGAGCACGCTCGCGGTTACGCTCGAGCATACCTACGGCGTCTTCGCGCTGCCTCCGCACCATAGCGATCCGTTCGATCGGCTGCTCGTCGCGCAGGCGCAACTAGAGGGTTTGACGATCGTGACCGCCGATCGCGCACTCGCACGTTACGACGTACGGACGCTCGCGGTATGATCGTCCCGACACGCACACGCGCCGGCACCCTGCGTTCGCTTCTCGTCGCCGCGGTCGCGTTCGCGCTGTTTTTGCTGCTGGGTCAGGCGGTTGCGCATGTCCCGCCGGGGCCGCTCGACCGGATCGCATTCGGGATCGTCGGCAGTGCCTTTCCGCTCGCCTCGGCGCTCACGACCGCCGGGCGCTTTCCCTCGTACGTCGCGGTGTGCATCGTCGTGCTCGTAGCCGGACTCGTGCGGCGGACGCTCCTGCGTCCCGCCTTGATCTCGGTCGTCGCGCTCATCCTCGCGTGGAAGACGAGCGATGTTTTCAAGGACTACTTCATGCGACCGCGGCCGACACATTGGGTCGGCATCCACGAAACGTCGTTCTCGTATGCCTCGGGACACGCCGCGCTTTCGCTGACGTTCTACGGCTTCTGGGCGTACGTCGCCTGGACGAGCGCGCTTCCGCTCCGCGCGCGGGTCGCGCTCGTGGCGTTGCTCGTGCTCTTCATCGGCGGAATCGGCTGGTCGCGGCTCGCGCTCGGAGCGCACTATCCGAGCGACGTCGCGGGCGGCTACCTCTTCGGCGCAGGCTTTCTCGCGCTCGAGAGTCTCGTCTACGAACGCATCCGCTCGCGCGCCCCGATTGCGCCGATGTAATGCACGATCGGCTCGCCGCGTGGATCGCGCTTGACCCGGCCGCTGCGCGTCAGGCCGAAGCGCTCGTAGAGCCGTTGCGCGCGAACGTTGTCGGCCTGTACCCAAAGCTGCACGCGCCGGAAGCCGCGCTCGGCACCCAGCTCGAGCGAGCGTTGCACGAGCTGCGAGCCGATGCCGCGTCCCCAGGCGTTTGGCTCGACCGCGACCATGCTCAGGTGGAGGAGGCCGCGGACCGCACGGCCGAGCCCGTCGTCGTCGCGCCCGGGAGCACCGTACGCGATCCCGACGTGCCGTTCGTCTTCGAACCCGCGCAGGAACCAGGAACCGGGCTGCGCCGCACGCAGGGCGACGAGGCGCTGCGCATCGATCATCGTCGCGAAGGCCCCGGGTTTGTGGGCCGCCTGCGCGCGAAACCACAAATCGGCGATGGCTGGGTGGTCGCCCGGGCCGGCCTCGTCGAAACGGAGTTCCATGCAGGCTTGCTTCTGCGAGCGCGCGCTACTCCCGCCCGCCCGGTCTGCTGCGGCGAGGCCGTTGCACTCGGCTCCGGCGCGCAGCCGGCGAGCGCAGCGGGCGCGTCGAGGCCGGCTTCGCGGAGCGAACCGCGCACGAGATCGGCGATCGGCACGATCGCGTCGCCGAGGCCGACCGGCGCCGCCGCAACCTGCGCTGCGACGTCGCCCGGAACTTGCGCAAACGGATCGTCTGCCGCGAGTGCGAGCGCCTCTGCCTCCGAGAGCCGGTGCGCGAAAATTTCTTTGGCCGATTGCAATTCGATGTCGACGACGTCGCTGGCCGAGCGCCGGCGCTCGGCGACGGCCAATGCGGCGAGAGCGGCGATTTCGTCCGCGATTTCGAGCAGCAGCGCAACCGTCGATGCTCGTTCGCGCACGTTCGCAGCCTGCGACCAAGGCGACACCGCCGCCAATTGCGCGATGAGCCGCTTCGGGCAGTCGACTCAGTCGTTCGATCATCTCGCTCGCCACGGGTTCGAGATTCGGCGGGCGCCTCGGCCGCACGCTTTTCACGTGCGTTGGGCTGCCGGGGCCTGGCCATGCGTCGCCTCGGAGGGGGTTTCCACGCTGAAGATTCGCTTCGTGGGTAGAACCAACCCGTGCCGCTTCGCACGTTGGCCCCCACGCACGAGCCCGGAGCGCCGAGTGACGCCGGAAGGCGGCCGGGCGGGGGACGCGGTAGGCTAGCTGACGACATGCCGAACCGCACCGATCCGCGCCTGGCCGAAGTCGAGTGCAAGCTCGAGGCCGGAACCCCGCTCTCGAAGGCCGACGGGCTCGCCTGCCTGGGGACCCGCGACCTCCACGCGCTGGGCCGGCTCGCCAAACGCGCGAAGGAGCGGCGCAGCGGCCGGCGGGTCTTCTACGTCCTCAACCGCTACATCAACTCGACCAACGTCTGCTACGCGGGCTGCAAGTTCTGTTCGTTCGCGGCCGACGAGGTCAAGGAGCGGGATCGGGTCGTGCGGATGACGGCCGAAGCGGTCTTCGAGCGAGCACTCGAAACCGGCGCGAACTTCAACCAAATCCATATCGTGGGCGGCCACGATCCGCGCCAGCTCTCGCTCGACTACTGGCTGCCGCTGATGCGCCGTTTCAAAGCTGCGCTGCCGCACGTGCAGCTCTCGCTGTTCACGGCGGCCGAACTCGATTACCTAGCGCGCCGCCACCGCCTGGGCTACGACGCCCTGCTCGCGATGCTCGCCGAGGCCGGTCTCGATAACATCAACGGCGGCGGCGCCGAGATCTTCAGCGAACGCTTCCGTAAGGAGATCTGCGCGAACAAAGTCGACGCGGCCCACTGGCTCGAGATTCACGAGGTTGCGCACCGGCACGGGATCGCCTCCAACGCGACCATGCTCTACGGAACGATCGAAACGCCCGAGGAGCGGATCGAGCACCTCATGCTGCTGCGCGAATCGCAGGAGCGCTCGCCGGGCTTCAACGCCTTCATCCCGCTCGCGTTCCATCCCGACGGCAACCAGCTCAACGAATGCGGCTGGACGGGCGGGCTCGACGACATCCGCACCTTTGCGACCGCGCGCCTGATGCTGCACAACTTCGACCACATCAAAGCCTACTGGATGATCCAAGGTCTCAAGGTCTGCCAACTCGCGCTGCACTTCGGTGCCGACGACCTGGACGGCACGCACGGTTCGACCGACGAGGAGCTGATCTACCACTCGGCCGGAACGCATTCGGGGCAGCACGTCGACGACCGCGAATTTCGCCGCCTCATCGAGGAAGCGGGCTACGTTCCCGTGCGCCGGAACTCGACCTACGACGAGTTCCCGTTCGATTGGAAACCGGAAGACGGCGAGCGCGGGGTCGTGCGCGCAGCGCACGCGGCCGACGGGTTGGCTTCGGCCGCCGCAAAGACGTCGTAGGAGATGCTGCGGTCGGGGCGGATCGTCTATACCAACGACCTGCCGATCTACACCGCGTTCGACGAAGGTGCGGTCCGCTATCCGGGGCCGCTGGTCGCCGACGTGCCCTCGTCGCTGGGCGCGATGTTGCTCGATGGGCGGCTCGATCTCGGCCCGATTTCCGCGTTCCATTGGGCGGCGCACCCGGACGAGCTTGCGCTCCTGTCCGATCTGTGCATCGGGGCGCGCCGCGAGGTCTGGTCGGTCGTCTGCGTGAGCCGGCGTCCGCTGGACGAACTCGGCGGCGCCGAAATCGCGGTGACGACCGAGTCCGCGAGCGGCCGCAACTTGCTGCGCGTCTTGCTCGAACGGCGGTACGGCGTGAGAGCGCGGTACGTTCCGAGCGACGATCCGCTGGGAGCCGCGCGCGACGGGATGCCGGCGCTGCTGATCGGGGACCGAGCGATCGACGCCAAGCTCGGCTTTCCGGCGGAGCACGTTCACGATCTTGGGCTGGCATGGCACGCTTGGACGGGACTCGATTTCGTGTTCGCCGTGTGGGCCGTCCGCCGCGACGTCTTCAGCATGCACGCGGCCGAAGTTGCGGTCGCTCACGACGCGCTGCTGCGCTCGGCGCGCTGGGGCCAGGCGCACCTCGAGCGCGTCGTCGCGGCGGCACAGCGCACGCATCCGCGGCCGCCGGGCTTCTACGCGGCCTACTACGAAACGCTGAACTTCGCGTTCGACGGGCCGGCGCGCGCCGGCCTCGAACGCTTCGTTGCCGAACTCGCGGCGCTCGGCGCGATTCCGAGCGCCCCGGCCGTCATCCCGGAGGAACTTATTGTCGCTCGCTGATCTGCTCGACCGCGCCGCAGGCGGCGGCCGCCTCTCGTTCGAGGAGGGCGTGCGCCTCTACCGCGATGCGCCCTTCCACGAACTCGGCGCGGCCGCGCACGCGCGCCGCAGCACGCTCTACCCCGGCGACGACGTGACCTACGTGATCGATACCACGATCAACTACACGAACGTCTGCAACGTGCACTGCAGCTTCTGTGCGTTCTTCCGGCCCGAAGGCGATGCGGAAGGGTACACGATGACCCACGACGTCGTCCTCGAGCGCGCCCGCTGGGCCGCCGCGCAAGGCGCAACCCAGATCATGATTCAGGGCGGCGTGAACCCCGAGCTGCGCCTCGAGTGGTTCGAACGGCTCTTCCGCCGCGTCTCCGCAGAACTGCCCGACGTCGACATCCATTCGCTCTCGGTTTCGGAGGTCGTCGGGCTCGCGCACGTCGAGGGGATTTCGACGCGTGCCGTCCTCGAACGGCTGCAGGCCGCCGGGATGAAGTCGCTGCCCGGAGCCGGCGCCGAAATTCTGGTCGAGCGGGTGCGCAAGCGGATCAGCGCGCGCAAGGTCGTCCCCGAGCGTTGGCTTGGCGTCATGCGCGAAGCGCAGTCGCTCGGGATGCCGACCACGGCGACCATGATGTTCGGCTCGATCGAAACGCTCGAAGAGCGGATCGAGCACCTCGACGGCATCCGCTCGCTGCAAGACGAGCGCGGTGGCTTCACTGCGTTTATCCCCTGGTACTACGTGCCGTTCCGGACGCCGCTCGGCGGAACGGAAGCGAGCGGCCTCGAGTATTTGCGCGTGCTTGCGATCTCGCGGCTCTACCTCGATAACGTCCCGCACCTGCAGGCCTCGTGGTTGACCCCCGGGCTCAAGCTCGGCCAGCTCGCGCTCTTCTACGGTTGCGACGACATGGGCGGCACGATCCTCGAAGAACGGGTCGTGCACGACGCCGGCGCGACCAACGTAGCGACCCGCCGCGACCTCGAAGCTGCGATCGTCGGCGCCGGCTACCGCCCCCGCGTCCGCGACACCTACTGGAACCCACGCCCCGGCCTCGAACTGCTTGTCGCAGGATAGCGTCGGCGGAGACTGCTACAGCGCCTCGCGAATCGTGGCGCCCGCCAGAACTTCGCCCTGCGCGTCGCAGAGCGCAACGAGTTGCCCCGGCGTCACCGCCCGTTCCGGTTGCCCGAACGCAAGCGTCAGCGTCCCTGCCGCGCGATCGACGGTGGCGAGCGCGGCGCCGAGCGGCGCGCGGTGGCGCGTCCGCGCCCGCACGCTCGTCGGTCCCGCGAAGCGCTCGGGTCGGATCAGGTTGAGCGCGTCGGCCACGAGACCGCACGCGTACAGTTCGTCCTCGCGGCCGATCACGATCGCGTTCGTGTTCGGATCGATGCGAGTCACGTAGCGCGGACCGTCGTTGCTCGTGGTCGCGGGCAGCGCGCGGCGCTGGCCGACCGTGTAACGCGAGATGCCGGTGTGCTCGGCGATCCGCGCACCGGCGGTCGTGAGGATCGGCCCCGGCGCTTCGGTGCCCGCGCGCGCCAGCAACTCGCGATAGTCGCCACCTTCGACGAAGCAGATCTCCTGCGAATCGGGTTTTTGCGCGACGGGAAGCCCGAAGCGCGCGGCCTCCGCACGGGTCTGCGCCTTCGTGCGGTCGCCGAGCGGCAGCAGCAGCGCGCCGAGCTGTTCCGGCGCGCAACCGGCCAGCGCGTAGGACTGATCTTTTTCGGCATCGCGCGCCGCGAACAGATGCGGCCCATCATCTGCGTGGACGAGCCGCGCGTAGTGACCGGTCGCGACAAAGCGGGCGCCGAGCCGCCGACCGAACGCGCGCAACGTACCGAGTTTCACGAAGGCGTTGCAGTTCACGCAGGGGTTGGGCGTGCGCCCGTTGCGATAGTCGTCGATGAAGCGCGCCACGACCTCGCGCCGAAACGCTTCTTGGAAATCGAGCACGTAGTGCGGAATCCCGAGGATCGCGGCGCAGCGGCGCGCATCGTCGAAATCGCGGATCCCGCAGCACGAGCGCGCCTGCGCCGGACGGCTCGGCTCGTAGACTTTCATCGTGACCCCGACGACCTCGTAGCCGGCCTCGTCCAGCAACGCGGCCGCGACCGCCGAATCGACCCCGCCGCTCATCGCGCAGACGACGCGAACGCGCTGGGGTTCGTCGCCCCGCGGGCCGGCACTCGCCGGCCCATCGTCGCCCCGCTCCTCGTTTGGAAGCCGCACGGGGGCGTGCGGTTCGTCGCCCCGCTCCACGTTAAGCACAGGATAAGCCTTCGGCGGCGCTAAGAGGGCCGCATGCCAGGTCTCGGCGATGAGTTGCGCGCGGCGCGCGAAGCGCGCGGACTCTCGCTTTCCGACGTTTCCGAGCAGATCCACATTCGCTCGATCTACCTGCGCAGCATCGAGGAAGAAGACTGGACCGCGATCGCGGCGCCCGTCTACGTCCGCGGTTTCATCCGGACCTATGCCCGCTATCTCGGGCTCGATCCGCAGGCCGCCGTCGAGCGCTACAATGCCGTAGCGGCCCACGAGGAAGCCCCCCAAGTGCGCGCGATTTCGACGGAGGTACGGGGAGCCCGCGGCCCGTCGCCGCTGGTGCTGGTCGGAACCCTGGTCGCGGTCGCCCTGGTCGCCTACGTCGGCTACAGCTTCTACCAGTTCCGGACCGGCGGCACCGGCGGCCCGGGCGGCAACGGCGCGGTCGCGCAGGTTTCGCCGGGCGCTGCGGCAG
>JBOHTX010000038.1:0-12596 GCA_050733855.1 Vulcanimicrobiaceae bacterium | reverse complement strand
CCGCGATGCGGGCCGCGAGCGCCGCGTCGCCCGGCGCGACGCCGAGCGTCGAGGCGCGGCCCCAATCGATGTTGACGTCGAGTTGGGGCGCTTCGTCTTGCACGCCCGAATCGACGTCGACCGCACCCTTCTGGCGCGCGATCGTGGCCGCGACCTTGGTCGCTGCCGCCTGCAATTGCCCGTCGGGCCCGGTCAGCTCGAGCTGAATCGGCGCCCCGCCCGATTGACTGCCGCCTTCGTTTGAGATCTCGTAGAGCGCGCCGGGAACGAGGTTGCCGAGTTTGCGAGCCTCCGTCAGAATGCGTCCGGTTTGCCGGCGCGCGTTCTTCGCGATCACGACGTGGAACTGTGCGACGTGCCCGCCCACGGTCTGCGAGTATCCCCCGCCCGACTGCTTGGCGCCGATCGTCATCAGGACGGTATCGACTCCCGGAATCTTCTTCAGCGCCGCGCTCAGGCCGAGGGCCGCACGCTGCGTCGTGCCGAGCGGCTGGCCCACCGCATACTGCAGCGAACCGTCGAGCACGCCGGGATCGGTCCCCGGCACGAATTCCGACCCGATGTAGCCGAGCGGAACCAGCGCCACCGCGCCGACGATCAGCGCCAGGCTGACGAGCGGGGCGACGATGCGATGGCCCAAGCACCACGGGAGCGCGCGCTCGGAATACCACTGCGCCAATCGCTCGAAGCCGGATTGAAACCAGGCGGCCCAGCGTGGAACTTCGCCCGTGCGTTTGAGCGCCGACCAGCGTCCCGCCAAGAGCGGCGTCAGCGTGAACGAGACCAACAGCGAGAAGAGCGTGGCGACCACGACCACCAACCCGAACTCGCGCATGTACTCACCGATGATCCCGCTCAGGAAGGCGATCGGGGTAAAGACCACCACGTCGACCAGCGTGATCGCGATCGCGGCTTGTCCGATCTCGGTGCGGCCCTTGTAGGCGGCAGCGAGCGGCTCCTCGCCCATGTCGCGGTGCCGCGTGATGTTCTCGAGCACGACGATCGAATCGTCGACC
Organism: Vulcanimicrobiaceae bacterium; assembly: GCA_050733855.1. GTDB lineage: Bacteria > Vulcanimicrobiota > Vulcanimicrobiia > Vulcanimicrobiales > Vulcanimicrobiaceae > JBOHTX01. The sequence continues at coordinate 11,580 of JBOHTX010000038.1, read as the reverse complement.
AGAATTCCGATCGTCAGCCCGAGTCCCATCATCGAGATCAAGTCGACCGTGAAGCCCAGCGCCTTCATCATGATGAAGGTCGCGAGCAGCGAACTCGGGATCGCGATCAAGACCACGACGGCGTTGCGCCAGGCATGGAGGAAGAGCAGCATCACGATCGAGGTCAGGACGATCCCCTCGAGCAGGCTCTGCAGCACGCCGTTGACCGAGGCCCGCGTGTAATCGGCCGAGGCGTCGATCTCGCTGAAATGGATGGCCGGATAAGCCTTGACGAGCTTGGCGAGCTCGGCGCGCGCGGCGGTGGTTGCACCGAGTTGATCGGCATCGTACTGGCGCTGCAGATACAGCAGCACCGAGGGCGCGCCGTTATAGAACGAGGGGAGCCGCTGCTCGACGTGCCCGTCTTCGACCTGCGCCAGATCGCCGACCGTGAGGTAGCGTTGGGCGCCGCCGGGAACCGGGACCGGGATGCGGTTGAGATCCGCGGGCTGCTCGACGTCGGCGCGGATCAAGACGGTCGTCTCCTGAGTCGCTGCGTCCATCCGCCCGCCGGGAACGGTCTGATTGTTGGCGGCGAGCGCGTTGAAGACGTCGTCGAGCGTGGCGCCGGTCGCGAGCAGTTTGAGCGGATCGGGGTAGACGTGAAGCTCCCGTTGCGTATCGCCGGCGGTCTGGACACTGACGATTCCCGGGACCGCCGTCAGATCGGGCACGATCGCATTGTCGACGATATTGGAGAGCTGCGAGGGCGAGAGCTGCGTGGAACTGAGGGCCTCTTCGAGGATCGGATCGCTCGCGGTCGTAAACTTGGAGACCTGCGGCGGGTCGAGATCGGTCGGCATGTAGACGCGCGCCGCGTCGACGGCCCGCTGCACGTCGACCGTCTCGTAGTCGAGATCGGATCCGAGACGGAAGCGGGCCACGACCACGCCGCTGCCTTCCTGCGCGACGGCGTTGACCTGTTCGAGATTTTCCATCCCGTTGAGCTGATCTTCGATCGGCTTGACGATCAGTTTCTCGATCGTCGCGGGCGAGGCACCGGGATACGAAGCCGAGACCGCAACGAACGGAAACGAGATGTTCGGAAAGAGGTTGACGCCCAGCGTGAAGTACGAGTACAGCCCGTAGACCGCGATCGCGATGAAGAACATCGCCACGATGACGGGCCGCGTGATCGCAAACTGGGTCAGCCGCACGCAACGGAACCTCCGAACGCACCGGGTTCGCTGTCCTGTACGGAGCCCACCCGCCGAGGTTTCGGTCCGCAAGGGAGGTCGCCGCCGGCAACCGCATTTTCGTATTGCGCATGGTAGTTGCGCGCAGCGCGAGCATCCTTGCGCGGATTGTCAGGCGAGCAGGCGGCGCAGAAAAGCGGCGTGATCGTAGCTCGCGCTCTTGCCGAATCGGACGACGACCGTACGCTCCGAGGGAACGAGGTACAGGCCCTGACCGCCCGCGCCGCTCGCGTAGGCGACATCCGGGACTGCTGCGAGCGGCGAGAGCCACCAGCCGAGACCGTAGCGCGGATTCGCTCTCGTCGGCACAAAGCAGGCGGCGAGCGCATCGCGCTGCGCGAGCACGTAGCGGCCGTAGGCGGCCCAGGTGCGCGCATCGAGCGACGCACCGGTCGGTAACGGCTGCGTGCCGTCCGCGAGCGTGCGCCAGCTCGCGATCTGCACGCCGGCGGGCTCGAGCACGCGGTCGCGCAGATACGCGTGCGGCGTCACCCCTCGCGCTTCCAGCTTGCGCGCGAGCACGGCGCCGAAGATTTGCAGCGGGATACCGCCGTAGGTGAAGCGCGTCCCTGGCTCGACTCGCGGTTCGACCGTCAGCGCCCGCTCGTACGTCGGCACGGCGCTGCCGAGACCGCCGAAGCCGATCCCCGCGCTCAAGGTCAAGAGATGCCGCAGCGTGACGCGGGCGCGCAGCCCAGCACGCCAGGCTTCAAAAGTCTCGCCGACGGGCTCGTCGAGCGCGAGCAGACCCTCGGCCTGCGCCGCCAACGCAACCGGCCCCCAAAAACTCTTCGTTCCGCTGTAGAGCGCGTGCGGTGCCTCGGCGCCCAACCCGTCGGCGTACCGCTCGACGAGCACGGCCTCCTCGCGCACGACGTACAGCGCCTGCAGCGCGTGCCGCCGCGCGTAACTCTCCGCCGCTTCGAGGTTCAACGCCATCGCGGGGCGCCGTTGCTCAGTGCAGCTGGCTCTCGAAGAACGTCAGCGTGTCCGTGCGGTCCTGCACGTCCTGCTCGAACGAGTTGCCGATGCCGTGGCCTTGGCCCGCGCGTTGCAGCAGCAGCTCGGGATAGGGCGAGGACGAGTCGGCCTGCAGCTTCGCGACCATCTTGCGGGAGTTGTACGGCGCGACGCGCGGGTCGTTTTCACCCGTCGGCAAGAGCGCGGCCGGGTAGGCGCGGCCTTTGACGACGTTCTCGTAGGGTGACTGCTTGACCATCCACGCAAACTGCGCGGGGTCTTTGACGGTGCCGAATTCCGGCGTGTTGAAGGCGCCGTTCGGCGTCAGTTCGATCCGCAGCAGATCGTAGAAGCCGACCTCCGACACCACGGCGCGGTAGTCGCTCGGATTGCGCGTGAGGGCCAGGCCCATCAAAAATCCGCCGGCGCTGCCGCCAAAGACGCCGAGATGCTGCGCGTCGCCGTAGCCATTGCGCCCGAGCCACTGCGCGCAGGCCGCGAGATCGTCGCTCGAGAGCGTCTTCGTCGCGAGCCGCGCCGCATCGGCCCACTGCTCGCCGTACTCGCCGCCGCCGCGGACCATCGCTTGCGCGAAAACGCCGCCCCGTTCGAGCCACGCGAGCAGCGGCCCGATGAAAAACGGCGTGCTGATAATGCCGTACGCACCGTAGGCGGTCATGATGGTCGGAGCCGTGCCGTCGGTCTTGGTGCCGGGCAGCGCGACGATTTCGAGCGGAATCCGCACGCGCCCGTCCAGCGAGCGGACGAAGACGCGGCGCACGATCACCTTCGAATAGTCGCCGGGCGCACGCACCGCGATCCCGGTCGGCGCGAGCGCGTTGCTCGCAGCATCGTAGGCGAGCCAGGTGGTGGGAGTCGCATAGCCTTGGTAGCCGACGATCGCCGTCGGGCTGCGCGGGTCGGCGCCGAGCGCCGCGATCGCCGAGTGCGCCGGGAGCGGCAGCACGTGGCGGAGCGTTCCGCGCTCGTCGAAGAAGCGCGCCACGCTGTCGCCGCCGTCGACGTCGTCGGTGATAAAGCCGCCCCGCACGGCCTCGAGCGCGGTGATGACGAGCGGGCCGGCCGGCACGACGAGCGTTCCGTTTGCAAACGTCTGCCCCGGCGCGACCGCCACGATCTCACCGCGCGAGGCGGGCGGCTTCTTCGAAATCAACAGCAGCCGGTCGCCGACGAACGCGGCTCCGGGATCGGCGCTGCTGCCGACGGCATCGGCGGGATCGGCGACCTTCACGAACGGTCCGCCCTGCGCGCGCAGGTACACCGTGTTGTGCACGCCGTCGCCCGCCGCCACCGAAATCGCTTGCAGCGTGCCGTCGGCCGAAGCGAGCAGCGCATACTCCGCGCGCGGCGAGCCGCCCCGGCCGAAGACGTAGATGTCGCTCGACGGCGCCGTACCGAGCACGTGGTGGTACAGCAGGATGCTGCCGGTCGCGTACGTGCCGTCCGGATTCTTCGGAAACTCGGTGTGGATGAAGCCCCGCCCGTCGCCGTCCCAGACGAGCGCCGTCGGCGACGTGCCGCCGCCGACGTGTGCGATCGTATCGGACAGCAGCGTTCCGGTCGCGGTATCGACGACGTGGAGCGTCTCGTTTTCGGTTCCGCCGGGCTGGGTCGTGAAGGCGACCTTCGAGCCGTCCGGTGACACGAAAACGGACTCGATCGCCGGCGGCAGGCCGCCCTCGAGCATCTTCTGCGGATCGAAGAGCACGCGTTCGGCACCGTGGATGCCGTCGCGCACGATGTACTGCGGCTGCGCCTGCGGCGGCGTAAGACGTTCGTAGAACAAGCGCCGTCCGCGCACGACGAGCCCGAAGCGCTCGGTCGAGGTCTTGCTGAGCGCGCCCACGCGCGCGCGGAAGGTTGCGTAGGACGGCTGCGACTCGAGGAACGACCGGGTCAGCGTAGTCTGCGCCGCTGCCCACGACTTCACCGCCGGATCGGTGCCGCTTTCGAGCCAGCGGTACGGATCGACGACCTTGTGACCGAAGTACGTATCGGTCACCGGACGCACCGGCGTCGGCGGATACGCCAACTGCGTCCGCACATCGGCGGCGCCCAGCAAAAAGACGCCCGTCACCAGAGCCGCAACCATCCGCTTCATGCGGCGGCCTTGCGCGAGGTGACCCGGCGGCCCTGCTGCGACGTTCGCAGGCGCGGACGCGGCTGCACGGAGGATTCGTCGAAGAAGCTTGCGGCGGTCGGTCCACCGGCGCCAAGCGGCGCTCGGCTAATCGAGGCTGGGCGGTACGACACGTATTGACGCCGGTAGCGCTACGCCTTACACTCGTCGCCAGGTGAAGTTCGCAGATCGGGGGGCGCAAGACATATACGACGGGCTTGACTCCGAGCGTGCGCGCAAGTCGCTACCGGTGAATCTCCACGGGAAGGCTCAGAACAAGCTCTCGATCATGGCCTTTTCCGAGTCTCCTGAAGATTTGCGCGCTCCACCCAGCAACCGCCTGGAAAAGCTCCGCGGCGACCGGCGCGGGCAATATTCCATTCGCATCAACGATCGGTACCGCATCTGCTTCCGTTGGGTGCACGACGAAGCAGTCGATGTCGAGATCGTGGACTATCACTGAGGAGATACCGCATATGGCGCACGAGATTACACTTCCAAAACACCGCCCGCCGACTTCGCCGGGAACGCTTCTCGCCCAAGAGTTCATCGAACCGCTGGGCTTAACCGTCACCGCCTTCGCAAGGCACATCGGTGTGGGACGGGACCGTCTGAGCGAAATCATTCACGGCCGGCGGCGCGTGACACCGGATACGGCGATGCGCCTCAGCCTCGCGCTTGGAACTTCGATCCAATTCTGGCTGAATGCACAGATGGCGATGGATCTGTATGAAGCGCAGCAATCCGTGAAATCGGCAGCTCTCAGAAAAATCAAGCCGATTTCGGGTGCGGCTTAGCTGCCCTCGCGCCGCGGCTTGACTTCCAAGTGGTGCGCGAGACTGGACTCGAACCAGCACGCCCTTGCGGGCGCTAGCCCCTCAAGCTAGTGCGTCTACCAATTTCGCCACTCGCGCACGGGGGCCGGGGAGCATTCGGGACCCGGCGGCTTACTTCATGTTCGGGTCGAGGGCGTCGCCTCCCGTCGTGACCCGGGGCCGTCGCCGGTGGCTCTCGGGCGCGCGGCTCATTTCTATCGTCGCGCGAAGGGAATTCTGCGAGGCGGCTCCGCGGAAGCCGACTGCCAAAGGGCGGCGATCGGCACGGAAAATAGCCGGTCGCCGAAGGGCAGCGTTCGTTCCCCGCAGTGGACGACGACTCCGCAGCAGAAGCTTCGCCCGGCAATTTCGCGCAACGCCTCCAGTCCTCGAAAGTCGGAGCGAGACACGGATGTTGCGGCCTTGACCTCGACGCCCACGAGACCTCCGTCCGAAGCCTCGAGTACGAAGTCCACTTCCGCACCATTCTGGAGGCGGAAGAAAAGGAGCGTCGGCGGTACGGGCTCCGCCGACGCCAACCGGAGCAGTTCGTTGCCGACAAATGCCTCGAGGAGCAACCCGCGACGCGATTCGCCAAGGTCGGCGGCCAAGAGGTGACCGTACAGCCCGGAATCCGTCAGGATATATTTCGGGGACTTTACGAAGCGCTTTTCGATGTTGCGCGACCACGGCGCGATTTTTTTGACGAGGTAGACGGCTTCCAACAGGTCGACGTATCGCTTGACGGTCGATGCCGGGAGCGCGACCGCCTGCGATATCGCTTGAACGTTGCGCGGACTTCCCGATTGCATGGCGAGCGCCCGCAGAACGCGCACGATCGCCGCTTCGTCGCCGATCGCGCTCAGCGATCGAATCTCGCGCTGGATCACCGTGGTCACATACGAGCCGAACCAAGCGGCGCGGCGCGCGGGGTCCGCGCGCGCTACCGCCTCGGGATAGCCGCCTCGCGCCGCGCGCGCGAGCGTCGCTTGGCGAGGTTCATCGCTTTGGCATTGAGGCGGTCGTCCGTCGAACGCCGCCGCTAAAAAATCCGCTCGCACGCTTTCGATCTCGCACTGCGCCAGCGGCCAGAGGTCGATGACTTCGATCCGCCCGGCGAGTTCCGTTGCCATCGTCGCTAAGAATAGTGCGCTCGTCGACCCCGTCAGCAAATACCGTCCAGGTCGCCGGTCGCGGTCGACGGCTCGCTTTATGGCTACGAAGAGTTCCGGCGCGCGCTGGACCTCGTCGATGACGGTCCAGTCGTCGGCCTGCATCGCTCCGAGGAAGCCTTGGGGGTCCGCCCGGGCGGCGGCCAGCGTCGTGGCGTCGTCGAGGGAAACGTATCTCGTGATCGTCGCCGAGGCAGCTCCCCCGGCGCGCGGCTGACGATCACTCCAGGCGAACAGCGGCTCCCCTGGGGGCGTCGTGGCGGCAAGCTCGGCGAGGGTCGACTTACCGACCTGGCGAGCGCCGACCAACAGCGAAACGGGCGTGTCGGACCGGCTCCGCGCGAGGCGAAGAGCAACGAGTCTGGGAAATAACCGTTCCATGGTTGGAAATCAACCATATCATGGTTGATCCACACCGTCCAGGGTCGGCCTGCGACGCCGTTCTACTTCATGTTGGGGTCGAGGGCGTCGCGCATCCCGTCGCCCAGGTAGTTGATCGCGAGCACGGTCACCAGGATGCAGAGCCCGGGGAAGATCGCGACCCAAGGGGCGATCGCCATGTTCGACTCGGCGTTGGCGAGCATGTTCCCCCACGACGCGGTCGGCGGCTGGATCCCGAAACCCAGGAACGAGAGGGTCGACTCTAAGATGATGACGTTGGCGACGTCGAGCGTGCCCTGCACGATGATCGGGGCGACGGCATTGGGGAGCAAGTGCCGGAAGATGATCCGGCCGTCGCGGTTGCCGAGCGCGCGCGCCGCTTCGCAGAACTCTTTCTCCCGCAGCGAGAGGAACGAGGCGCGCACCAGGCGCGCGACCGAAGGCCATGAGAGCCCGCCGATGATCACCACGATCACCCCGAAGCCGAGCGCGGCCTTACTCGAGGTCGCCGACACGATCGCGGTCAGCACGAGCAAGAGCGGAAGCAGCGGAATCGAGAGAAAGACGTCCGTCAACCGCATTAGCCAATAGTCGACCCAGCGGCCGTAGTAGCCGGCGACCGCCCCGATCACCGTCCCGATCACCAACTCCATGATGACCGCGAAGAACCCCACCATCAGCGAGATGCGCGCGCCGAACATCAGCCGCGAGAGCAGATCGCGACCGTTCTCGTCGGTCCCGAGGATGTGGCCCGCGACGCCGGGCGCGAGCGGATAGCCCGACCAATGCGCCTGATCGATGAAGTTCGGATCGGCCGGCGCGAGCTGTTGTGCGAAGATCGCCACCAACGTAATCAGCACGATCACGACCGCACCGACCAGTGCGAGTTTGTGGCGCCGGAAGCGCTTCCAAACGCCGTAGCGCTCGATGCGCGCGTCGTCTTCGACCGGGAGCGGCAAAATGCCGGGGGCGAGGGTCGTCGCCATCAGTCGTACGAGACCCGTGGATCGAGCCAGGCGTACGCCACGTCGGCGAACAGGTTGAAGAACACGACCAGCGCCGAGACCAGCATCAGGTAGCCCATCAGCAACGAGAAATCGAACTGGCCGAGGCCGTTGTAGAACAGCCGCCCCATCCCGGGCCACGCAAAGATCGTCTCGGTGACGACCGCTCCGGCCACCAGGCCCGGCAACGAGAGCGAGATGATCGTCACCACCGGGATCAGGGCGTTCTTGAGACCGTGACGGAACACGATCGTCATCTTGTCGAGACCCTTGGCAGCCGCCGTGCGCATGTAGTCGGTCTTGAGCACTTCGAGCATCGAACTGCGGGTGAACCGGCTGATCGTCGCGATTTGCACCAAGCTGAGCACGATCGCGGGCAAGATGAGGTGTTCGAGGACGTCGCCGACCTGCCACGTATCGGTCGAAGAGATGCCCGCGGACGGCAGGGCGACATGGTAGCCGAATGCGGTGACCCCGTTAACGGCGAACGCGAGCTGCATCATGAGCGCGAACCAAAAGATCGGCATCGACTGGCCGAAGAAGGCGAAGGTCGTCACCAGATAGTCGACCGAGGAATAGGGCCGCAGCGCTGCGATGATCCCGATTGAGACTCCGACTGCGAGCGCGATCAAGAACGCGGTGCCGGTGAGGATCAGGGTCGCCGGGAGACGCTCGATAATCGCCTGGAGGACGGGCTCGGAGTTCGAGGTCGAATAGCCGAACTGTCCCTGCACCACGAGCAGCAGCCAGTGGAGGTAACGGATCGGCAGCGGCTGATCGAGCCCGAGGTTGTGCTTGAGGCGGGCGATGTCGGCCGCGGTGATGTGTGGATTCTGAAGGTACGGAGCGAGCGGCCCACCTGGTGCGTTACTCAAAATCCAATACAGCACGATCGAGATCAGCAGGAGCAGCGGAATCGACTGTAAGGTCCGCCGCACGACGTAGGTGAACAGCTCGCTCGCGCCTCCAAGGCACTGGATAGTCCACGACCGCTACGGCGCGCCCGGGCCGATTCCTGTGGCCAGCGCCTCCGGCGAACCGGATGTGAAGCGGTGCCGGTCGGATGCCGAAACGGAGGCGGCGGGCGGCCGCCGTCTCCGGCGACGTGCGCGCTGCGCTCCCCGGGCACTCGGAAAGGAGGCGCCGCTCGTCGAAGCATCGGTCGATGGGCGATTCGTTTGCGGGACGCGCCGCCGAACGGCGAAAGACCATGGTCGGCCGGATCGCTCGCTCGCGGCTTGCCGCCGTGGCCCTGGAGCGCGAGCGCGAGCGGCAGCTCGCCCCGCACGAGCGCGCGGAGGCGATCTGGGGGCTGGTCTGCGAGCTCGAGTCGATGCGAGGATGCGATGCAACCGAATTCCGACTTGATCGATCTGCTGCGCGCCTTGAACGACGAGGGCGCTGAGTACCTCATCGTCGGCGGCTACGCGTTCGCCGCGCACGGCCGCGTGCGCTCCACCAAAGATGCCGATATCTTCGTCGGAACCGACCCCGGCAACGCTGCAAAGGTATGGCGTGCACTGGTCGCTTTCGGGGCGCCGCTGCGAGATGTCGGCGTCGAGGATTTTGCGACGCCCGACATCTTGTTCATCATGGGACGGCCCCCGAACCAGATCGACGTCATCACCACGATCGACGGCGTCTCGTTTGAGACGGCCTGGCAAAATCGCTACCCATCGACGTACGGCGGCCTGGCCGTGCACTACATCGGCCGCGACGACCTGATCGCGAACAAGAAGGCCGCCGGACGTCCGCAAGACCTGCTCGATGTCGCGTACCTCGAAGGCGAGGTAGCAGGCTAGATGGGTGTCGGCGGCGCGAGGCCGAGCAGCGTGCGCGCTTGGGTGGGCGTTGCGAGCGGGCGGCCCAGTTCGGCGGCGAGACGGGCGACGCGCGCCACCAGCTCGTCGTTGGTTGCGAGCCGGCCCTTCGCGTAGTACAGGTTGTCCTCTAAGCCGACCCGCACGTGACCGCCGCCGGCGATCGCGATCGCGGCCATCGGCAACTGCGCCCGTCCGATCCCCGCAACCGACCAGGTGCAGCCGGCCGGCAAGCCGTCGACGAGAAACGCGAGGTTGCGCGCGCTCGCCGCGAGCCCACCGGGAACGCCGAGCACGAAGTCGACGTGTTGCGGCAACGCGAGCACGCCCTCGGCCGCCAAGCGGCGTGCGTTATCGAGATGCCCCGCATCGAAGATCTCGAGTTCCGGGCGGACGCCGTAGCGTTCCATGTCGGCCAGGATCGCGCGCATCAGCGGAAAGTCGTTCGCGAAGATCGCCTCGCCGAAGTTCACGCTGCCGCAGGTCAAGGTCGCCATCTCGGGGCGCAAGCAGAGTGGGCCGGTGCGCTCCGCGGCGCTCATCCCAATTGCGCCGCCGGTCGTGAATTGGACGATCAGGTCGCTGCGCGCGCGCACCGCCTCCGCCAGCGCGGCGAAGCGCTCGACCGCGGCCGTATTCGTGCCGTCGTCGTTGCGCGCGTGAACGTGGATGATCGAGGCGCCGGCAGCGCGGCAGCGCGCAGCCGTCTCGCCGAGTTGATCCGGCGTGACCGGCAGATGCGGCGTTTGCGTCGGCATGACTTCGGCGCCGACCGGCGCGACGGTGATCACGAGCGGCTCCACGGTTTCACGCTTCGCGAGCCCTGGGCTGGTTTCCCGAGGTCCCGAAGGGTCGCGCCGGGGCAACCCGCCCCATTTTGGGTATACGAGATCTAGAGGCGAACGATCCGGCGGAAGCGCCGGCCGCGCACGATCGAAGGAGTTGACGACGATGCTGCGCAGTGCTCGAGTAACGTCCAAGGAAGCGATCGAGACGCTCCTGCGACATGGCCTCTCGCCGATTACCGACAACCGCGCCGCGCTCGCCGAGCTCGGCTTTTCGCGCGCCTATCCGCGAGCGTCCGACGGCTTCGAAGCGAGCATTTGGGAACGCTCAGTCGATTGCTCCGGCAACGCATCCACCGGTGCCCTGCACCGCACGCTCGTATGCCAGCGAGCCTACCTCGAAACCGAGCGCGCCCAGGCGTAGCCCGCGGAGAATTCTGAAGAGTTCGTGAGCGGCGTGTAAGCCCGCGTACAGCGAATCTTCACGATCCGGTCCTACGATGGTGCGAGTTTTCCTGCCATCGGAAAGGAACGACAAACGATGTCGCAGTCCGCTCGGGTGAGTTCCAAAGACGAGATCGAACGGCTTCTTCGCCTGGGGCTCGCACCGATCACCGATAACGTCGCAGCGCTCCGCGAACTCGGTTTCGAGCGCTCCTACCCCGGGGCGACCAGCGGCTACGATTCGACCCTCTGGGAGCGCTCGCGCGAGTACGGCGATTGCCCGACGAGCCGCGAAGTTCGCCGCGTGCTCGCGCGCGAGCGCGCCTTCCTCGAGCGGGGCTGAGCGCGCTTCGCGCTACGACGCGCTGCGGTTTGCGAGCGGCAGCCGCACGATGAACTCGGAGCCGTCCGCGTAGTCGATCGTTCCGCCGTGCGCGGCGACGATCCAGCGGCAGATCGCAAGCCCGAGGCCGCTCCCCGGCGAGTCGGGTGTCTTCGCGAAGCGTTCGAAGAGATGCGGCACGAGATCGGGCGCGACGCCCGGCCCATCGTCGCCGACCACCAGCAGCGCGACGTCGCCCTCGCTTGCGACCCGCACGGTAATCCGCGTGCGCGCATAACGCCGCGCGTTGCCCACGAGGTTCGCGACCAATTCGCCGAGGCGCCGCTCGTCGCCCTCGACGATCGCGCTCGCGAACGAGGCGTCGCCGGCGAGCGGCTTGCCGTCGCGTTCGGAGCGCCGCAGTTCGCGTTCGGCGACCAGCGCGAGGTCGACCGGCTCGCGCACGATCGCGGCATCGTCGCTGGCACGCGCGAGCGTCAGC
>JBOHTX010000037.1:0-12706 GCA_050733855.1 Vulcanimicrobiaceae bacterium | reverse complement strand
CCCAATAGGCGACGACCGAGCCGCTTCCGGTGGAGAGCAGCGTCGATTTCGGCATCTCGACCACGATCGCGAGCACGTTGCTCTTGCCGAAGAAGTCGGTCCCCGGATTGTTGAAGCCCTGCGGACAGGTACCGTTGCCGACGGTCGGCAGACAGCTCGGCGCCGTGCTGCCCTGATTGCGGTCCGGAAAGATCGCGCGAAATTGCGAGAGATCGAAGAACTCGGGATCGGCCCGCGGACCCGCAAAGACGGTGATCCCGTTGAACGAGAACGGCCGCCCGATAAACCCGAGCGCGCTCGCGTTCCCGGAGTCGACGAGCGTGGTCGTCGTGCCGGTTTGGTTCGGCGCGACCGGACCGTAGACGAGGACTTGCTGCGTCCCGTTCCCCGGCGCCCCGAACGAGAACTGCAGCACGATATCCTCGACCGGGCGCGCGTTGGTCGCTTCCGCGCTGTAGCGGTTGTCGAACTTCATCGTGTAGAGCACGCCTTGTGCGAAAAAGTCGTTGGCCGACTGGCCTGCGGGCAGGCCCGCGTCGACGTCCATCACGGCGACCAGGTTGTTCGGGTTGGTCGGGCTCGGGAACAGGTAGGTATCGCTGATGTCGGCCGCCGGATTGGCGACCGTGGCCGGAGCGTCCTGATAATCGATCCCACGAGCGGGCAAGCGAACGGCGGCGACCGCGGCGGCGCCGAGCACCGCAAGCGCGAGACCGCCGCCGAAGAGGCGGGCGAGCTGCATCACGCGGCCCCATACGCCGGGGGCGCCCGAAAGCCTCGCGCGGGGGCGGGCTCGCCACGCTCGCGTCGAAGCAACCTCGCGATGACCATCTCCGAGTTGCCTGCGGAGGCACTCGCCGCCGTCGGGCGGATCGAGGCGATGCTCGAGCAGGCCCGCGGCCTCGTGCAGCGCTTGCCCGAGCGCGACGAGACCAGCTTCGCGCTCGGCGAGACCGAGCGCCGCTACCTGCCCGATACACTCGGCGCCTACCTCGATATCCCGCCGAGCCGCCGCGATGCGGCCGCGACCGAAATGCTGCTCGGGCAACTTGAACTGCTCGAACGCGCAACCGCTACGCGCCTCGCGGCACTCTCCGAAGCGAGCCGCACCAACCTCGCCGCCAACGGCGCCTTCTTGCAAGAGCGTTTCGGCGCGCTCGAATCGCTGCCGGACGCGCCCGCCCTGCCGGCGAGCGAAGGTACGGCGCCCTCGCGCGCGCTCGTCGCACGCCTGTTCGCGCAGTTCGAGGGGACCGCGGTAGCCGATCCGAAGGCGCTGCTCGCGCTCGCGGCCGAGCGCTTTTCGCGGCTGCTGCCGAACATCACGACCGTGCGCCGCGCACCGTTCGGCGGCGCGATCCGCTCGGTCGCAATCGAGGTCCCGTACGAGAACGGCCTCTTGCGCTACGCTCTGCAGGCGGCGCGGGTCGGGCTCGAGGCGACCTGCACGAAGATCGTGCGCGGGGTCGCGCTGCGCACCGAACGGGTCGAAGTCGGCAGCTGGCTGCAAGGACTTTTCGACGACCTGAGCGCCTACGTCGAACGCGACCGGGCCTCACGCGAACTCTTGACGTCATTCTTTGGAGGGTAAACCATGAGCTTCTTCGGCGGGCGCGGCGGCGCGCAAAAGAGCACGGTGGATACGACCGCGGGCGGCGTCCCCGTCGATGCGATCCAACGCCTGCGGCGGATGCGCGGCGAGGGCGGGAAGGCGCTCTTCACGAGCGATCTGAGCGTCTCGGAATTCGTGCTGCTTTCGGAACTGGGGATGCGCCCGCTTGGCCTCGTGCTCGGCAGCTCGATCTACCACGTCGGGATCCAGTACGCGAATTACTTCAACAACGAAGAGCTGGGCGTGCTGACGCAAGCCATGTATCAGGCGCGGGAGCTGGCGATGACCCGTATGGAGGAGGAGGCGACGACGCTCGGTGCCGATGGGATCGTGGGCGTCCGGCTCGAGGTCGGCGGCTACGCCTGGGCCGAGAACGCGCTCGAGTTCACGGCGCTCGGGACCGCGGTCGGCGCGCCCGACGGCAGCGATTACCGGACCGTCCACGGCAAACCGTTCACGAGCGACCTCTCGGTGCAGGACTTCTACAAGCTGCACGAAGCCGGCTACATCCCGGCCGAACTCGTGATGGGCACCTGCGTCTACCACATCGCGCACCAAGGCTTTCTGCAGACGATGCGCACGATCGGCAACAACATCGAACTCGCCAACTACACCGAAGCGATCTACGACGCGCGCGAGCTGGCGATGACGCGGATGCAGGCGGAAGCGGAATCGCATAGCGCCGAAGGGGTGGTCGGGATGCAGATCGTGGAGCGCAATCACATCTGGCAGCCGCACATCATCGAGTTTCTCGCGATCGGGACCTCGATCGTCAAGCGGAGCGAAGGCAAGGGCGTCAAGCCGCAGTTCCAGATCGGCCTCAACGATTAGCGTGTCCGAGCAACCGCTGGTCGCGCCCGGACCCGTCGCGCCGGTCGCGCCGAGCGCGGCGCTCGGCAAGGTCCCGCTCCCGCCCGAACGGCGCGAGGCACTCGACGCGCAAGTCGACGAGGTCGCCAAGACGCTCGTCTCGCTGCCGGTCGACGGACCCGAATTCAAGGCGGCCGTCGACGCCGTCTCCCAGATCGCCAACAAGGAGATCGCCGACTCGGCAAGCGTCGCGAACGCGCTGCTCGAGCGGCCGACCCGCGCGATGAGCAACGGCGCCTTCGGAGCCGGCTCCGACGTCTCCAAGCAGATGCTCGAGCTGCGGCAGACGATCGAGCGGCTCGATCCGGCGCGTCAGGGCGACCTCTTCTCGCCCAAGAAGCTGCTCGGGGTCGTGCCGTTCGGCAACAAAATCAAGGGCTACTTTCGCGGCTACGAGTCGTCGCAGAGCCATCTCAATGCGATCATCGAGGGCCTCTACCGTTCGCGCGACCAGCTCATGCGCGACAACGCCTCGATCGAACAAGAGAAAGCGAACATGTGGAGCCTGATGGGCAAGCTCGAAGGCTACGCCTATTTGGCGAACAAGATCGCCGGCGCCCTCGAAGCGAAGATCGCGACGATCGAGGCGAGCGATCCCGAGCGAGCGCGCATCCTGCGCGAGGACGTGCTCTTCTATGCGCGGCAAAAGCAGCAGGACATCGCGACCCAGATGGCCGTCAACGTGCAAGGCTACATGGCCCTCGATCTCGTGAAGAAGAACAACGGCGAGCTGCAGCGCGGAATCGAGCGCGCGACCACCACCACCGTCTCGGCCTTGCGCACCGCGGTCACGGTCGCGCAGGCGATCGCGAGCCAGCGCCTGGTGCTCGATCAGATCTCGGCGCTCAACACGACGACCGGCAACCTGATCGCCGGCAACGCGCAGATGCTCAAGCAGAACGCCTCGCGCGTCTACGAACAGGCCGCGACCGCGAGCGTCGACGTCGACAAGCTCAAGGGAGCCTTCGCCGACGTGATGCAGGCGATGGACGACATGTCGACGTTCAAGCTCAAGGCCCTCGGCTCGATGCAGCAGACGGTCACATCGCTCACCGGCGAAGTGGACAAGGCCAAAGCCTATCTTGCCGCGCAGCGCGCGCTACCGCCCCCTCCCGAAAACGAGAGTCTCACATGAAACTCGTCGCCACGATCGATCCGCAGTCACTCTCGCCCGACCGTCTCGTCGCCGAATCCAACGAGTTCGCAATCTACGATGTCGGAGGCGATACGTACGCGCTCGTGCATCGCCATCAGGGCGTCGAATGGCAAGCGATCACGTTCTCAGGCGACGGGTTGTTCCGCGTCGCCGAACTGCTTATCGGTGCGTCCCGCGCGCTCTACCGCGACATCGCCGGCGATCTTTCACGGCAACGCCGGGGCGACGCGTAGCCCCATTCACGACGACCGGACGCTCGATGCGTAGCGAACGCGGCCGCAAGCGTGTCGAATTCCGCTCCCGGCGTTCGTCGATAGCGTGAAGGCAGGGCGAGCGGCCCGCCTGAAGACCATTACAGGAGAAGACAATGCCGCGATATTTGGTCGCCATTCAACACCCCGACAACTACGACCCGTCCCTCGAGGGCGAAGAAATGCAGCGCGACATCTCAGCGCTCAACAAAGAGATGATTGCCGCCGACGTCAGGATCTTCGCCGGCGGCCTGTCGTCGCCAAGCCACGCGAAGTCGCTGCGGCCGCAGCCCGATGGCGGGGTCCTCATCACCGACGGGCCGTACCTTGAGACCAAGGAGCACATTGGTGGTTTTTGGATATTGGAAACCGCTGATATGGACCAGGCCGTGGCGTGGGCGCGCAGGGCCGTCGTCGCTTGCCGGGCGCCGTTCGAGGTGCGGGCGATCCACTTCAAACCGCCGACCGACTGAAGCAACACAGCGGCATCGAGCGCGGCCGCATTGCGGCGCAGGACGTTCCATCGGACGCTCAAAAGAGAAACGGAACGAAGCGGCGCGTCCGCTGCATGTAGGCGGCGTACGGCGCACCGAGGTCGCGGCAGAGCACTTTTTCCTCAACGCCGACCCGGTAGGCGTGGGCCGCGATCGAAACTGCGAGCGCGGCGACGAGGCTGAGCCAGTTTCCAAGCGCAAACCCGATGCCGACGATCGTGATGAGCGTCCCCGTATACGAGGGATGCCGGATGTAGCGATAGGGTCCGCGCTCGCATACGACTTGGCCTGCACGCGTGGCGACATCGAAGGTAAACGAGCTGCCGAGTACGCGGATCGCATACGCGCGGAAGGCGACACCGATCAGCATCAACGCAACCCCGAGGCCGTAGAGCGCTTCCCGATGCGTCGCGAACGCGGTCGACGGCAGGTTGAATGCGATGAAGAACGCCAAGAACATCGAAAGGTAGACGCTCGCAATGACCGCCGCATAGGAGCCGCGGTCGTCGCGCTGAGCCGCCGGTTCCGAACGATGCGTGTAGCTACGTAGCATCTCCCAGGCGACCCAGATGCCGTACGCAACCCAAAACGGAACCCCGTGCGCAAGATCGACGAACGGCAGCGGCGTCATGGGTCCCCCTCCTCGGCAAGCACGTCGACGATACCGGCGGCGCCGTAAGGGTGTTTCGCGGCCGAAACGACCCGTTCAGACCGGTAAACCGTGCGCGAGCACGAACACATAGAGCGCGACGAGCGCAAGATACAAGACGATCGCCGCCGGCTCGACCCGCAGCAACGCGCCGGGCGCCGGCGTGATGGCGGTCCCGGAGGCCTCGAGCGGTCGCCCCAGATACATCGCAGCGACCACGATGTCGATGTTCCCGAACGTCCCGAGCAGCCCAAAGCCGATCATCGCGGGGCGACCGCCGATCCCCGCAAGCGCCGTGAGCACCACGCCGGCGACGAGCGGCAGGTAGAAGCCGAACAAGATGAAGCCCCTGCGTCCGCGTCGAGACTCGAGGTGCAACGGCGGGTCCCCCGGTGCAACGACAAACATCGCGGCCGCGGCGGACCGCCCGAGCAAGAGGACCAGCACGACGCCGAGCGCCGCGATCACGTAGCGAATTGCGAGCGGCCAAGCGAGCAGGTCGGCGATCTGCGCGGTATCCCCGGCGCTCAAAAACGGCGTGACGACCAGATAATTCACGAACTCCATGATGCCGAGCCATGCGAGCCAGAACAGCAGCAAGCGTCCGAAGCTATAGCGAGGCGGCCCGCGCCGGAGCCACAGCAAGAACAACCCGCCGAGCACCAGGCTCGTGAGCGGACCGGCCGCGAGAATGAGCAGGCTCTGCGCCCGCGTTCCGCTCGGGTTGTCTTCGAAGAACGCGTAGATGTGCGGCGAGAACCCGAGCGCCTGTGCCGCGACGCCGTGCCCGGCTTCGTGCAGCGCAGCCGTCAGCAATTCCGCCGAAGCAAACGCGAACGCCGAGTTCACGAAGAACGCGGCAGATACGCCCGTCGCCGCGACGCGGCCGCTCACAGTAGGTGCATCGTTCCCGCAAGCGCCCTACTCCGCATCGCGCTACCTCCCCGAGCGCTCGGCGTCCGGCGCGCGGACGACGCGATAGCCCTCCTCACCAGCCGCTTCGAGGAAGCCGCCGCCGGCGAGCGCCGCGAGCACGTCGGCGACCAGCGCGCGTTCGTGTTTGTTCGGCATCCCCGCCCAGCGCATCGCCACCTCGCCGAGTTCGAGTTGCGTCCCCGGCACGAGGAGTTTGCGCACGAACGGCTCGGGCAGCTTGTGACGGCGCATCCGTTCCGCAAGCGGCGCGAGCGCGGCGGCGACCTCGTCGTCCGGCGGCGCATCGGGCGAAGGCTCCGGCGCCAAAAGTACGACGATGTCCGCAGGCGGCGCGGTCGGCGCGGCAGGCGCGGTAGGCTCGGGCCGCGCGGCGGTCTCCGCAGCGGCTGCCGCGGATGCGCTCGAGGAGAACGGCTCGCCGACGATCTGCGGGACGAGCGCGAGGAGCGCATCGGTCAGCGCCGGGAAGGCCGCCCCGATTGCAACCGCGGCACTCTGCCACGGCACGGCGTTGAGCACGCGCGGGCGCGACTCGAAGGCTGCAAAGATGCGCCGCGCGACCTCGGCCGGCGCAACCGCGAGCAAACGGTGCGGGCCGTTGAGCCCGGAGCGCGTCATGAACTCGGTCGCGACCGCGCCCGGATCGACGTAGGTCACCGCGATCCCGAGCGGCGCCAGCTCGCGCCGCGCGATTCGCGCGAGGTTGCGGACCGCCGCCTTGGCCGGCGGATATGCGCCGAGCCCGGGGACCGGCACGAGCGCTACGCCGCTCCCGAGAAAGATCACCTGCCCGCGGCTCGCGCGCAGCGCCTCCCGCGCTTCACGCACGGTCCCGAGCGGCACGACGCCGTGGACTTCGAACATCTCGCGCAGGGCCCCATCGCTCTGCTGCGAGATCTCGCCGACGGCCGTCGCGCCGGCGTTATTCACGAGCACGTCGAGCCGCCCGAAGCGCTCGAGCGCCGCGTGCACGATCCGGCGCGCGGCATCCGGCTCGCGCAGCTCGAGGGCAAGCGGCTCGAAAGCTCCGGTTGCGAGCGCCAGGCTGCGCGCAAGCTCGTCGAGCCGCTCCGCCCGCCGGCCAACGCCCAAGACCCGCCAGCCCGCGCGGACCGCGCGCTCCGCAAGCGCACGCCCGATCCCCGACGAGGCGCCGGTGACGATCGCGACCCGCTGTACGTCCATCGGACTCGCTTTTGCCGCGGGGTCGAGGTCGGCCCTGCGTTGCGAGCGAACGGCGGCAGCGATGGACGGACCGCGCATCGGCATCGTGATGGGAAGCATCTCCGACCTCGAGACGATGCGGGCGGCCGCGACGACGCTCTCGGAACTCGGTGTCTCGCACGAAATCAAGGTCGTCTCGGCGCATCGCACGCCCGACCTGCTCTTCTCCTACGCCGAAACGGCGGCCGGACGCGGGCTGCGGGCGATTGTTGCGGGCGCGGGCGGAGCCGCGCACCTGCCGGGGATGCTCGCCGCCAAGACGCAGCTTCCGGTGATCGGCGTCCCGGTTGCGACCAAAAACCTCGGCGGGCTCGATTCGCTGCTCTCGATCGCGCAGATGCCGGCCGGCGTCCCGGTCGCGACGATGGCGATCGGGAACGCGACCAACGCCGCGCTGTTCGCGGCGCGCATCCTCGCGCTCGACGACGAGGCGCTACGCGAACGGCTCGAAGCGCGCGCCCTGCGGGCGCGGCGCGCCGTCGAAGAGACGCGCCTGTGATCCGCACGCTCGGAATTCTCGGCGGCGGGCAGCTCGGACGCATGCTGACACTCGAATCGAAGCGGATGGGCTTGCGGGTGGTCACGCTCGAGCCGTTCCCCGATTCGCCCTGCGGTCAAGTTGCCGACGAACAGCTCGTTGCCGCCTACGACGACCTGCGTGCGATCGGCGAACTCGGCGCGCGCAGCGACCTCGTCACCTACGAGTTCGAGAACATCCCGCTCGGCTCGGTCCGCGCGCTCGAAGCCGACGGCCGCACCGTGCGTCCCAACGGCGAGGTGCTGCGGATCACGCAAGACCGGATCGCGGAGAAAGGCTTCCTCGTAGAAAACGGCGTGCCGGTCGCGCCGTACGCAGCGATCCGCGCGGCGGAAGATCGCGAGCGCGCGCTCGCAACGATCGGGTTTCCGGGCGTGCTCAAGACCGCGCTCGGCGGCTACGACGGCAAAGGGCAGTGGGTGCTCCACTCGCGCGCGGAGGCGGAACTGGCGTTCGCCGCAGCCGGCGCGCGCGCGCTGATCTACGAAGCGCTCGTACCGTTCGAGCGCGAGCTATCGATCATCTGCGCGCGCGGCTCGGACGGCGCGACGATCGCCTTTCCGGTGACCGAGAACGTCCACGATCACGGGGTGCTCGCGACCACGATCGTGCCGGCCCGGATCGCACCGGCGCTCGCGGAGCGCGTCCGCGTGCTGGCCGAGCGGGTCGGCGCGGGGCTTGCGATCGTGGGCGCCTATTGCGTCGAGTTCTTCGTCGCAGGCAACGAGGTGCTCGTCAACGAGATCTCGCCGCGCGTCCACAACAGCGGCCACTACTCGCTCGATGCGACCCAACTCTCGCAATACGAAGCGCACGTGCGCGCGATCTGCGATCTGCCGCTCGTCGAGCCGGAGCTGCTGCGGCCGGCCGTGATGTTCAACGTCCTGGGCACGGGAGAGGGCGACGTGCTCGCGGGCATCGACGACCTCTTACGCGATCCGGGCGCGAAGCTGCATCTCTACGGCAAAGCCCACGCCGCACTCCGCCGCAAGATGGGCCACGTGACGATCCTCGCGACCACGCTCGACGATGCGCTCGTCCGCGCCGGACGCGGCCGCCGGCTGCTCCATTGGACGCGCGAAGGCGCGCCGGCGCAACTCGCGGAGCAGCGCCGGGCCTAGCTTGCAGCGGCTTTACCGCAAACGCGCAAGGGCGGCCAATTCGCGAACGACCTCGGCGAGCGTTTGCCGGCCGTAGATCACCGAGGCCGCGGCGGCACGGACACCGGCATCTTCAAGGCGCGGATGGACCCAGACGCCGTCGATCACGGTCGCGCCGCCGAGCCCGGCGAACAAGTTGCTGCCGACCGGCGCGCGCCGAAAAGCAAGCGTCGCCATCGCGGGTTCGTTCCATTCCATCGCGTCGAGCGCGACCAGCAAACCGCGCAACGTACGCTCGTCGCAAGCCACGTAGCGGGTGGGAACCGTCAGGTAGATTTGGCCGCCGTCATCGCCGCACAGCACGGTCGCGCTCTCCGCATCCGATCGCGCCTCCTCGAGCGACCGATAGCTCGAATCGCCGGCAATCCGAATTGCGCTCGGGTCTGCGGCCGCGAGCACCTCTTCGAACGCAGGGTGCGGCACTTCGTCGGAAGCGGGCGCGCTCGGCTCGACGTCGGCCTCGCTTGGCGAGGTCGCGGGCGTCGCCTCGCTCGCCGTCGCTGTTGGTTCGGTCGACGCAACCGTTGGTTCGTTCGAGGCGAGGCCTGATTCGAGTGAGGCGCTCTTCGAATCGCCCGCTGTGCCCGGTATCGGTGGACCTGCCGCCCTTTCTGCTACCAGCAACCCTGGCGGAGCGGGCTCGCCTGCCGACCCTTCCGAGGATACCGCATCCCCGCGCAGCGTCGGTACGGCCTCGCGGCGGCGACGGCGTGCCCGCATGAACCCCACGATCGCCACAATCGCGACGACCACCGCGACGACGGTCGCGGTCCTTCGTTTCGATGCCATGATCGCTGCGCTTCGTCTTAGCGAGCGCCTTCCCTCGGCGCCGGCGGAAAGGAGAATGCCGGCCGCCGGCAAGCCGCTCCAGAGATGTGGTCCCGAGTTGCTAAACCGAACGCGATAGGTTATAGTGCGGTCGTGCCGAGGATCGTCGTCGAGGGCTTCGTGCTCCGGGTCTACTCGGACGATCATCCCCCTGCCCACGTTCACGCCTTCCGCGACGGCGCCGAAATCCGCATCTACCTGCACGGTTCTCGGCCGCCGGAGGAAGTCGCGGGCCAATTGAAGGCATCGGACCGGCGTCGTGCGATCCAACTCGTCGCCGAACATCGAACCAAACTTCTTGCTATGTGGCGGAGGTTCCACTCGTGAAAGATCCCCTCCGTGTCGCCAGTGCGAAGGTATCGCTCGGTGACCCATCGCGTCTCGTCTTGCGTCTGCGCGGTAAAGACGATATCGAGCTGTCGTTCCCCCTCTCGCGGATCGGCAGCTTCCGGCGCCGTGCCGAACCGCGGCGCGCGCTCGCCGAAGGTTCAAGCGCGCTTGAGGCGGTCGTCGTCGAAGATGACGGCGGGACGGTCGAATGGCCGCACCTTGAGGTCAGTTTTTCGGTGGCAGAGATGCTGCCTGAGTTTCTCGGGTTCGGTAGCGCAGTACGCTCAGCCGCCGCGCGCAAAGCCGGCAACGTAAAGACGGCCGCAAAGGCTCGCTCGTCGCGCGAGAACGGAAAGCGCGGCGGCCGTCCGCGGACGGCCGCGTAGCAGGCTTGGGGTTCAGCCGAACGCCGCAGCGTTACGCCGAGCCCAATCATCGAAGGTCGTGGCGTTGCGGCCGGTCACCTTTGCGACGCCGTCGGTAACGACGTCGAGTTTGCCGGCCTTCGTCGCCGCCATGAGTTCGACCAGAGCGTCGACGAGAACCGCGGGCAAGCCGCTCTTGAGTAGACCTTCTCGCATGGAGTCCGGCGGTATGTCGATGAACTTCACCGGCTTACCGATCGCCGCGGAGAGCTTCGCGGCGTATTGCGCAGCATTCAGCGATTCCGGTCCGCTCAGCGCGTACGCGTGGCCCTCGTGGCCAGGCTCGGTGAGCGCCTTGACGGCGACCGCGCCGATATCGAGAGGATCGATCGCGGCCCAACGACCCTCACCGCTCGGTTGGTAGAAGGCGCCTTGCGACTTGATCGTGTCGGCCCACGTAAGCGCGTTCGTCATGAAGTTTCCGGGTCGCAACATGGTCCATGCAAGTCCCGCGTCGCGCAATCGCGCCTCGGCCTGAGCATGCGCTTTTGCGAGGGTCGTAAACGGAGCTTCCGCACCTATCACCGAGAGCTTCACCACGTGCCGTACGCCGGCACTTTTCGCTGCGTCGATCGCGTTCGCCTCAAGTTCCGGGTCGCTCGCGGCTGCCGATACCAGGTAGACCTTCTCGACGCCCGCCATTGCGGCTGCAAGCGACGCCGGAGCGGCGAGATCTCCTTGGACGACCTCTGCCTTTCCCTCGAAGCCGTGCGCTTTCGATGGGTCGCGGACAAGCAGCCGAGGCTTCAGACCGGCCTGCATCAGCCCTCGCGCAACCTCCCTGCCGGTTGTACCCGTTGCGCCAAAGACGAGAACCATGAAACATCTCCTCCGCCGGATGTCCAGATTGCATCGAGCCCGGAACGGCGGCGACACGAGCGCATTGCGGCCGAGAACTTCGCTGGCGCTGCGCATCGGCCCGGCATGCGCCTTCCCTCGGCTCGGAGTCTGTCGGGTTATGGGCGTGTCCGGATTCGGCTCCGAATTTTGTTCGAAGACGAGGCGCGAAGAGGGAGTGAAGCCGTAGCTTCATGACCGATGAGCAACGAAGTCTTCGGACAAAAGGCGGGCCGAAGA
Source organism: Vulcanimicrobiaceae bacterium (assembly GCA_050733855.1). Taxonomy (GTDB): domain Bacteria; phylum Vulcanimicrobiota; class Vulcanimicrobiia; order Vulcanimicrobiales; family Vulcanimicrobiaceae; genus JBOHTX01. The sequence goes on along the minus strand of JBOHTX010000037.1, from coordinate 1,156 downwards.
CGGACACGTGCCATAGCCCGACAGACTCCTAGGCCGCGCGCTCGTGCACGATGCGGCCGTCCTTGACGACGAGCGCCGGTTCGCGGAACGGGCGCGCATCGCTCGCAAGCCCGCTGCGCAGCCCGAGCAGATCGGCGGGCGCGCCCGACGCGATCCGGCCCCGCTCGGTGCCGAGCAGTTCGCCCGCGGTCCCGGTCGCAGCGACGAGGACGCGCTCGCGCGGCAGCCCGAGCTTTTCCTCCATCAGTTCCAGTTCGCGCGCGTAGTCATCGTGCCGATTGAACGGCGTCCCGGCATCCGAGCCGCCGGCGAAGCGGACACCGGCCGCGAGCGCCTGCCGCAGGTTCGCGTGAGCGCGCTCGCCGAGTTCGCGCGCTTTGCGCACGGCGAACTCCGGAATGCCCGCCTCGCTGCCGTTGGCCACGATCCCCTCGATCGCCGCCAGCGTCGGGACCAGAAACGCGCCACGTTCGAGGAAAAGCGCAATCCCCTCGTCGTCGACGAGATGGCCGTGTTCGATCGAATCGATCCCGGCCCGCAGCGCGTTGCGAATTCCGCTCGTCCCGATCGCGTGTGCGGCGCAACGCAGCCCGTGCGTGTGCGCCTCGGCGATCCCGGCTGCAAGTTCATCCTCGCCAAGCTGATCGATCCCGGGGACCGCGCCTTTAGTGAGCACACCGCCGGTTGCAATGAATTTGATGCAATCGGCGCCCGCGCGAAGCTGCTCGCGGACCGCTTTGCGCACGTCCCAGGGCCCGTCGGCTTCGCGTCCGACGAACCAGCCGTGCCCGCCGGTCATGCAGATCGGTCGGGCCGCGGCCAGAATCGTCGGGCCTGCCAGCGTCCCGGCCGCAACCGCATCGCGTACCTCGAGTGCGATCCGCTCGCTGCCGCCGAGATCGCGCACGGTCGTCACCCCGGAGAGCAGCGTGCGGCGCGCGTTCTCCGACGCAACGAGCGCGCGCTGGGTCGGTGTCGTCTCGATGAAGACGCGCATCAGGTCGGGTTCACCGCGTACCTCCAGGTGTACGTGCGCGTTGATGAGCCCCGGAACGAGGCAGGCGACCTCGCGGACCGCCGCCCCGGCCGGAATCGGCTCTTCCGGGCCGGCAATCGTCACGACGCGCCCGTCCTCAATGACGGCGATGCCCCGTTC
>JBOHTX010000036.1:0-12818 GCA_050733855.1 Vulcanimicrobiaceae bacterium | reverse complement strand
ATTCGGACAAAAGGCGGGCCGAAGACGGACATGTGCCATGACCCGACAGGCTCCTAGCGTCCCAGCATCGATCGGAAAAGGCGGCACAACTCCACGAGGTCGCCGTCCGAGAGCCGCAAGATTTCCGGCGGCGGGTCGGTCGCTTCGAAGCGCACGCGGAGCTCCTCGCCGCGCGGCGTCAGGACGACCGTCTTGACGCGGCGATCGTGCTCGGCGCTGCGGCGCTCGACCAGGCCCCGCGCCTCGAGGCGGTCGACGATCGCGGTCGCGCTCGAGGCGTCGCAGGCGATCGTTTCGGCGATCTCGCTCATGCTGCGCGAGCGCTCGGGCCCGAGGACCTCGAGCGCGATCGCTTGCTGCAGCGTCAGGTCGCAATTTGCCGCCATGGCGACGAAGTGCGGCTTCATCGCCTTCCAAAGGTCGTGGTAAAGACCGGCGGCGGTCGCCGCCAGCCGGTCTCGTTCCGCGTGCGCGCCTCCCCCCGCCGGCAGCGCTTCTCTCGGGTCCCCCTTGGCCTCTGCCTTCATCCTGAGTACAGGATACATAAAAATATTCTGTTGTCAAGATATTGACTTTGCGTATATTCGTGGTTATGAAATACAGACCGTCGAAAACCGGGCGTGGCGTTCGTCGGTATGTCGGACCGAGTTGGTCGGAGGAGTCGCATGAGAAACCCAGCGAATAACGAACGCATGTTCGAATCGTGGTTGCGAGAGCTGTTGCGGACGCCGTTCTTGCGAGACCCGGAGTACTTCGAACGGTTGGCTGCACGTACGGCCGCGAGCGCCCCGCCCTGCGTGGCAGCCTGCTCGTGAGCGTCACGCTGCTCGAACGCCGGGCCAACGACGAGCGCCTCGCGGCGGCGGCCGGCGCCGGTTCGGCCGCGGCGTTCGAGACCCTCGTCGAAGAATATCGCTTGCCGCTCTTGCGCCTCGCCTATCGGCTCGTGCACGACCCCGACGAAGCCAACGACATCGTTCAGGACGTTTTTCTGCGCGCGTTCCGCAAGATCGACGACTTTCGCGCCGATCGCCCCTTCGATCGCTGGCTCTACGCGATCGCCCGCAACGCGGCTTTCGATAGCCTGCGCCGCCGTCGCCGCGCGACCGCCTTTGCGCAGCGCGAAGATGCGCTGCCGGGCTCCGCTCCCGGTCCCGAGGAACTCGCCGTGCGCGACGATGAGGCAATGCATATCCACGATGCGCTCGGGGCGCTGCCCGAGCGCTATCGCGAAGCACTCGAGCTATACTACGTGCACGATTTGCGTTACCGCGAGATTGCCGAAACCCTCGGGATCCCGCTCGGCACCGTCAAGACGTTCATCTCGCGCGCGAAGCGCAAGCTGCGAGACGACCTGCGGGTGCGGTCGCTCGCAGCCTAGCAGCATCCCGAGCGCCTCGGGCGGAGCGCGAACGCGTCTACATGTGGCCCGCCGACTTGGTCATCATCTTCATGTTGCCGCTGGTCAAGTCGCCGCACGAGACGTACTTGGCGAGGTCCGCCGCCGACTCGTGAACGTTGACGGCGAAACCGCCGGAGGTGATCGATTTGATCGGCAAGTTGAGAACCGTGGTCGATTTCCCGCCGACGACGTTGCTGAGCGGATACTTCGGAACCGGATTGAGCTTGGCGCAGGTGCCGGGATGGACGTGCGCCGGCTGGGCGGTCTTCGGCGCGCCGGTCAACGAGATCGCGACCTTCGTTTTCGAACCCATCGGCGTGAGCGTGACGGTTCCGTTTTCGCCCGAACCGCTTTGGGCCGCCATCGTAAAGGTCTCCGCGTTGCCCATCGCCATGGCGACGACGAGCGGTTTGGCGGCGGTGCCGTGCGCAAAGGCGGGGGCGGCGAGCGCGAGCGCCGCGAGTCCGGCGATCGAAAGTCCGATCTTCATGTGGTCCTCCTCGAGAATTCGTAATCGCAAGTAAAGAGAGCTGACGTCCGCCGGTTTTCGCTCGGCGGAACGAGGAGTGCTTCAGAGCGATCCTAGGCGTTCCTGGCGACGCCCGCCGCATCGGCGAGCCCCCGTGCACGCACGAGGTACGCGCGGGCGGCGCGACGCCCGGGGACGCCGCTGACGCAACCGCCGGGGAAGGCGCCGGAGCCGCACAGGTAGAGGCCGTCGAGCGGCGTCGTTGCCGCAAAGCGTTCGCCGAGGATCTGCCCCGGCAGCAGCTCGCCGTGGAAGATGTGCCCGCCGTGCAGTCCGAAGCGCGCCTCCAGATCGGGCGGCGCCAGGAGTTGCGCGGCTTCGATGGCGTTCGGAAGGTTGGGTGCGTAGGCCGCGAGGGTCGCGACGATCGTTCGCTGCGCCTCGTCCCGGCGCACGGATGTCCAGGGGCCGTCGGCGCGCCGGTATGGGAAGTACTGCGCGAAGATCGAGAGCAGATGCTTGCCGGGCGGCGCGAGCGATGGATCGGTCGGCGTCTGCAGAAAACATTCGAGAAGCGGGGCCCCCGAGGCACCGTTGCGGCGCGCGTCGTCGTGCGCGTCTTGCAGGTACGCAAGCGAGGGCGCGACGTGAATCGTCGCGCGGTGATGCGACTGCGGCCCGCGTCCGGGGCGCGCGAGAAATTGCGGCAGCTCCCCGAGCGCCAGATTGAGTTTGAGCGAGACGCCCTCGCTGCGCCAGCGGGCAAGCTGCGCGCGCAAGGCGGCCGGGCAGTGCGCTTCGCCGACCAGCGTGCGAAAGGTCGTCAGCGGGTCGGCGTTCGAGAAAACCGCCTCGGCCCAAAGTTCGCTGCCGTCTACGAGCACGACGCCCCGGGTGCGTCCGCCGGCGACCACGATCTTCGCAACCGGCGCTTGCGTGCGAATTTCGGCACCGGCGGCCTGCGCGGCGCTCGCGAGCGCGCGCGAGATCGCGCCCATGCCGCCGCGCACGTATCCCCAGGCGCCCTGAACTCCGAGCGCACGGCCCGCGTAATGGTGGGCGAGCACGTAGCCTGTCCCCGGATCGAACGGTCCGGCGTCCGTGCCGATCAGCCCGTCGGTCGCGAGCGTCGCCTGCAAGACCGGCGTTCGCACGAAGCGCTCGACGAGCGCCGCGACCGAGCCCGCAAACGCGCGCTCGATATCGCCCGCGAACGCAATGAGGCGCGGATCCTCGCACGCGAACGTGTCCGCGAGCGCCGCGCCCAGCCGTTCGGCCTCCGTCTCGAAGGCGGCGTAGCCCGCGACGTCGGCCGGTTCAAAGGCGGCGATCTCCGCGGCGTTCGCGGCCGCATCGCGCCCGAGCAAGAGCGAGCGGCCGTCGAGCAGCGGCGTGAACGAGGCCGGGTCTTTGCGGTAAGCGGCGTAGCCGTGCGCGGCGAGGTCGAGGTCGGCGACGATCTGCGGATCGAGCAGGCTGCAGACGTACGACGCGGTCGAGACCGTCCAGCCCGGCCAAACCTGCTCGCTGACGGCTGCGCCGCCGACCAGCTCGCGCCGTTCGAGCACGAGCACGCGGCGGCCGGCGCGCGCCAGATCGGCGGCCGCGACCAGACCGTTGTGTCCGGCCCCGACGACGAGCGCGTCGTAGCTCAACGGCGCTTTCTCGAGCCGGTTGCACCGTTGCCGTGTCGCGGCCGAAACGGTGCGCCGACGGTGAAGGCGCGGTCGTGTCGCAGATTCGTATCGACGTCCTCGCAACCGATCGGCGTAAAAGCCGCGCAATCGTGCGGGCGCGCCGGATAGATCCCGCAGTAGTAGCGTCCGCTGCCGTTGCCCTTGAGGAAGACGCAGCGATCGGCCACATCTTCGCTGACCTTGCGCAAATAGCCGACCGTGAAACCGTCGGCCGATTCGCGCTTGACGACGTAGGCCTCGAGCGCTTCGCGATAACTCATCCCCAGGTGGTCGGCGATCCGCTGCACGTCGGCCCGGCTCACGAAGGGTTCGTAGCCGCTGCAGCACTCGGCGCAGCCGGGCGGGCAGGCCAGGTTCTCGGGCAGATCGCGCAGATGCTTGCGCGCCAACTCGATGACGGCGCGGACGGCGCGCACGAACTCGGGGTCGTCGTTGTATTTGTACGACCACTCGCGTTGCACGACTTCGTTGGCGTTGTAACGATGGGTCGTCGTTTGATCGTAGGTGATCGTGATGTGCTCTTCGGTGATCTCGATCTCGTTGACGTGCTCCATCGGCGCGAGGTCCAGGAGTTCGAGCGCCGTCGGCTGGCCGGTGCGCCGCGTGAAGCTACGCAGTTCTCCGAGGGCTTGTCCGGAAATGAGGTCGATCGTGTCGTGCATGGGGCGCGCGCTTCGCGACGGCGGCCCTGCGGACCCGTGACGCCGGCCGCGAGGCGGCGAGAGGATTGCCGCGAAACGTGCGTTCTTCGCTCGAGGGGGGCAGCGGATGCGTGGAGTTCCGGTTCGAACGAGGGCGGCGCTGGCGTGCGCCGCGCTTGCGCTGGCCGTACCGGCCGCGCTGCCGGCGGCCGACGTACGCTCGAAGATTTTCGCGGCCTTCGAGCAGCTCCATTCGTACAAGCTGACGGTCCTGGGCTCGGTCCGCTCCTCGGGGGTGTGGGTCGCGCCGGATCGCTATCAGATGACGACGGTCTTCGCCGGCAAGCCGATCCGCACGATCATCATCGGCAAAGAGTATTGGACGCTGGTCGAGGGCAAGTGGAAGAAGTCGGGGACGGCCTCGAACAACCTGTACGTCGACATCGCGGGCCTGATCGGGGTCGCCAAAGCGAATCCTAGGACGCCGCTGATCCCCCTCCCCTCCGAAACGATCGGCGGGAAGAAGCTCGGCGTCTTCGGCTACGACTTCGCCGACGGCACCCACGAACGCTGCGACTACGATCCGAAGACGTATCGCGTCGTGCGCTGCAAGGCCGATCAGATCGTGTTGCTCTACTCGGGCTTCAACGACCCGAGCAACGTCGTCCCGAACCCGTGATCAAGGCAAGCGCTTCTCGCGGATGCGCCTGGCGAGCGTGCGCGACGCGTCTAGGCGGCCTCCTCGAAGCGGCGAATCGAATCGAGCGCGTCGTGAGCCGCGCGGAGACTGCGTCCGGCGACGTCGTCGGCTAGGGCGCGAAGCGGACCGAAGCGCGCGATCCGCGAGCCGCGCGTTCTTGCGGCGACGAGCGCAATAGGGATGAGCGCAAGCCCGAAGACGATGTTCGCGGCGAGCCAAGCCGGACTGACCGCGCTGTAGATATCGACGCCCAGAAGACCGCGAGCAGCGACGATCAGCAGCGGGAGCCACATCAGCGGAGCGAACAGCAACGTTCCTAGCGTCGTGCGAATGCGCAGGACCCGTAGGCCCTCGAGTCTGCGCGAAATTGCAACCACCGGTTCGTCGAAGTCGATGCTGCGAATCTGTACGATTTGACGAACGTCGGCGGCGAGCAGCGCTACGACGTACATTTCCATGGCGATTGCCGGAATCAAGAACTGCGGCCGGCCGGCATGATCTCCGGTGAACGACCCCAGCAAGAGCAGCGCGATGAAATTCATCGTCGCTTCGGCGGTAATCCCGCGTTCGAGCTGTTTGAGCGAGGAGCTCGCCTTGTCAAGATTGGCATGCTGCAGGAGTTGCGTGTTGAGGCGCATGCTCGCCGCGAGCTGCCGCTGATCCTCGCTCCAGAGGGCCTTGAGTTCGTCGAGATCCACGTTAAATCTCCGTTTCTGCGATCATTAGTGTGGCGCGGCAATGCCGCTCTTGAGTCGTTGCTTGATGCGCCCGATCTTCGTTGCGACGTTTGTTTCGGTGATGCCGAGGATTTCGGCGATCGTCGCATAGGGATAGTCATCGAGGTAGAGGATCATGAGCGCGCGGTCGAGCGGTTCGAGCCGGTCGATGAGCTCGTACACGAGGGCGGCACGATCGTCGAAGTCCTCTTCGGTCACCGCAATCATTTCAAGGAGCGAGGCGTTCGCAGGAACGAGGTCGTGCCGTAACCGAGTTTCGCGGCGATAGAATGAGATGGCGACGTTCACGGCGATGCGGTACATCCATGTCGAAAAGCTGGTGCGCCCGTCGTAGCGTGCGAAGGATCGCCAGAGCTGGACGATGATATCTTGAACGAGATCCTCGCGGGCAACCGGCTCTCGGCAATAGGCGCGAGCGACCTTGAATAGAATTCCACGGTGCTCGTCGAGCAGTTTGACGAATTCCGTGGTCCGTGCCGCCGCTTCGGGTCGCTGCATTACGAACGGTTATTCGCGCAGCCCGGGAGAAAAATCACACCGTCAGAGCCTCTCGCGCGCGAGCGTCCTGGGGCCGCCCACAGCGACAGCCTAGCATAGTCTAGACCAGTTAGCCCCGCGCCTTCGGCCGGCGCGGCGGAGAGCCAGGGACTGCGGCGAATGCGGGGCAGCGATGAACGGGGAACTGCGCCAGGCCTTGCCGAGCGGGACGGTGACCTTTCTCTTTACCGATATCGAAGCTTCGGCCGAGCGCTGGGAGCGTTCGCGCGACGCGATGAGCGAGGCGGTGCGCCGCCACGACGAACTGATGCGCGCGGTAATCGCGGGCCGCGGCGGAAGCGTCTTCAAGACGGTCGGCGACGCCTTTTGCGCGGTCTTTCCGACCGCGCCCGAGGCGGTAGCCGCGGCGCTCGACGCGCAAGGTGCGCTCGCCGCCGCCGACTGGAGCGCGGTCGGCGGCTTGCGCGTGCGGATGGCGCTGCACACGGGAAGCGCGGAGGAACGCGACGGCGACTACTTCGGCCCAACCGTCAATCGGGTCGCACGGCTGCTGGCGATCGGGCACGGCGGCCAGGTGCTCGTCTCCGGCGTCGCCGCCGACCTCTCGCAAGGCCTGCTCCCGCCGCTGGTCGCGCTCCGCGACTTGGGCGCGCATCGCTTGCGCGACCTCGCCTTTCCCGAGCAAGTGTATCAGCTCACCGGCGACCGCCTCGCCGCCGATTTTCCGCCGCTGCGCTCGCTCGATACCTTCCGCCACAACCTCCCGCAGCAGCTCACGAGCTTCGTCGGGCGCGACGAAGAACTCGCGCAGATTCGGGAGATGCTCGAACGCACGCGCTTGGTGAGCCTGGTCGGGACGGGCGGTGTCGGCAAGACGCGAACCGCGCTGCACGTCGCGGCCGACCTGCTCGAGCGTTTCCCCGACGGCGTGTGGCTGGTCGAACTCGCGCCGTTGCGCGACCTCGGCGCGATCGAAGCGGTGCTGATCTCGGTCTTGGGGCTCGCCTCGATGGCCGGCGGAACGCCGCGGCAAGCGATCGTCGGCGCGCTGCGCGGCAAGCACACGCTCTTGATCTTCGACAACTGCGAGCACGTCGTGCGCGAGATCGCGACGCTCGTCGAAGCGCTGCTCGTTGCCTGTCCTGGGCTGCGCGTGCTGGCGAGTTCGCGCGAAGGGCTCGCGATCGGCGGCGAGACGATCTTCCGCATCCCATCGCTCGCGGTTCCGCCCGACGGCGCGCCGCTCTCGGCCGAGGAGGCGCGGCGCTACGGCGCGGTCACCCTCTTCGAAGAACGGGCCGCGACCCATCAGCGCGACTTCGCGCTGACCGACGAAAACGCGCCGGTCGTCGCCGAGTTGTGTCGTCGCCTCGACGGGATCGCGCTTGCGATCGAACTCGCGACCCCGCGCCTGCGCTTTCTCTCCCCGAAGGCGCTCCTCGAGCGGCTCGAAGAGCGCTTTCGGCTGTTGACCGGCGGAAGGCGGAATGCGATACCGCGCCAGCAGACGATGCGCGCGCTGATCGACTGGAGCTACGACCTGCTCGCCGAACCGGAACGGCAGCTCTTCCGGCGGGTCGCGGTCTTCGTCGGCGGCTGGACGCTCGAGGGCGCGACCGCCGTTTGCAGCGACGACGCACTCGTCGAGTGGGACGTCGTCGATTTGCTCGGCGCGCTCGTCGACAAGTCGCTGGTCGCAGTCGAGCTCGGCGATGCCGACCAGCGTTTCCGGATGCTCGAATCGACCCGGCAGTACGCGCGCGAGAAACTCGAAGGAAGCGCCGAAGCCGGCCGCTTCGCCCGCGCGCACGCCGAGTGGGTCGCTGCGCGCATGGAGGCCTTCGAAGAGCGCTACTGGACTTCGGCGTTGCTCCCGGCCGTGCGTGCCGCCGCGCCCGAACTCGACAACGTACGCGCCGCGTTTGGCTGGGCGCTTATGCAAGGCAACGACCCTGCGCTCGGCGCGAGGATCGCGGCTTCCGCGCTCGCTGTGTTTTCGGAACTCGGCCTCAACGTCGAAGCGCACCGTTGGGCTGCGGCCGCCCGCGACGGTGCTCCGAGCGACGATGAGGCGCTGCAGGGGCGCCTGCTGATTGCCTCCAACGACGCGCTCGGCACGCTCTCGCAGAGCCGAAGCCTGCGCGAGTTGCAGGTCGCCTGCGATATGCTCCGGCGTTCGGCGGATCGGCAGTTGCCGACGGCGCTCCTAATGCTCGCGATGCGCCTGTGGCGCGGCGGCCACATCGAGGAGGGGCGCGCCGTCGCCGAAGAGGCGCTCGCGCTCGCGCGGGCCGGCGGCGAGCGCGTCGCGCTCGGACTCGCGCTGCGGACGTCCGCGGTGATCGGCTTCGAACAGCAAAGCGAGGACGAGAATCGGGCCGGGATCGCACGCCTCGAAGAGGCGTTGCGGATCTTTCGAGCGCTCGGCGACGACGCCCGCATGGCGAACGTGCTGACGTATCTCGGCGAACTCGCGGTCGTACACGACCCCGTGCGAGCCGCCGCCTACGGACGCGAGGCGCTCGGGGTACTCCGCCGCATGGGAGCGATGGATAACGACCGCTTCGCCAACGCCCTCTCGAATACGGCGCAGTACCTGCTCGCCGGCGGCGAAGTCGAGGAAGCCATTGCGCTTGCCCGCGAGTCACTTGCCCTCGCACAGTCGACGAACTTACCGCAAAGTCGCTTCTTCGCGCTCATCCCGCTCGCGCTCGGAGTTGCCCTGCGCGGAAACGAACAAAGCGCTGCGCGGCTCCTCGGCTTTCTCGACGCCCGCGTCGTCGCGCTCGACGTGCCGCTCGACCCGCCCGAGCGCCTGATGCGCCGGCGGATCGTCGAGGCGCTCGATACGGGGCTCGGCCCCGGCGCCTATGAAAACCTCCTCGCCGAGGGCGCCGAACTGCCCGAACGCGACGCAATCGCCGAAGCGCTCGCCGCCACCGCGCCGCTGCACACCGTCGCCACGCGATAGAGCCTGCGCTAACGCCGCCCTTACGGTGCCTCGCGCGGCGCATCGAGTGCGAGCGCGAGCATCAGGCGGATCCCGGTTGCGAGCGCGGCTTCGTCGAAGTCGAAGTGCGGGTGGTGGTGTGGGAAGCGAGTCGCTTCGCTGCTGCCGGAACCAACCACCACGAAACACGCCGGGACGCGCTCGGCGTAGAACGCGAAATCTTCGGCGCCCATGTGGCGCGGCGATTCGACCACGCTCTCGCTGCCGAACGTGCGCTCGGCAAGTGCGCGCACGTACCTCGCTTGTTCGGGATCGTTGACGGTGACCGGGTAGCGCCGCAGATACTCGAAGGTGTAGCGAGCGCCGGAGCTTGCGCAGGCGGCACGCAGGATGCGCTCGATCCGCTCGGGCATCGCGTCGCGCACCGCCTCGTCGAAGGCCCGCACCGTGCCGAGCAAGCTCGCGCGCGGCGGGATCACGTTGTGGATCGTGCCGGAATGGAAGGCACCGATCGTGACGACTGCCGGCTCGACCGGATCGACCTCGCGGCTGACGATCTTCTGCAACGCGCACACGAATTCGGCCCCGACCAGGATCGGATCGAGCGAGAGGTGCGGCGCGGCGCCGTGCCCGCCTTTTCCCTCGATCGCGATTTCGATCGAGTCGCTCGATGCGTAGAAGGGACCGGGGCGCAGGCCGATCGTCCCGGTCGAGAGCTGCGAAAAGAGATGCAGTCCGTAGGCCCGCTCGATGCCGAAGCGTTCGAGCAGACCGTCGGCCAGCATCGCGCGGGCGCCGCCCCGCCCTTCCTCGGCGGGCTGGAAACAGAGCACGAGCGTGCCGGCGAGTTCCGCGCGACGCGCGGCGATCGCGCGCGCGGCGGCGAGCAGGATCGCGACGTGACCGTCGTGCCCGCAGGCGTGCATCTTGCCCGGCTCGCGCGAAGCGTAGGCGGCGCCGCTCTCCTCGTCGACCGGTAGCGCGTCCATGTCGGCGCGCAACATGACCGTGCGGCCGACCGCCGGAGCGCGCAGCACGCCGACGACTCCCGTCTGCCCGATGCGCTCGTGGACCTGGTAGCCGAGCGCGCGCAGGCGCTCCGCCACGAGCGCCGCGGTCCGCTGCTCCTCGAATCCGAGTTCGGGGTGTGCGTGCAGGTCGCGGCGGGTCGCGATCGCTTCCTCGAGCAGGGCCGCTTCGAGCGCGCCGGCCATGCCCGTTCCATTCGCAGCGCGGGCGCGGGTCCCGCTTGCGTGCGAACCGAAGCGCGGCGCGATGAACGGGAAAGCGATCGGGGTCGACCTCGGGGGCTCGCACGTCATGGCGGCAGTCGTCGACGAGGGGGGCGCGATCCTCGCGCGCGCCTCGCACGATATCGAGGACCATGCCTTCGAAGCGGTGGTCGCGGTCGTCGGCGACGCGATCGCTGCGGCACTCAAGGGCACGAAGGAAAAGGAGGTCGCGGCCATCGGCCTCGGTTCGCCGGGCAACGTCGATCCGCAGAGCGGCGTCGTGCACTACTCGCCGAACTTCGTGTGGCACGAAGCGCCGCTCGGCCCCAAGCTGCGCGAGCGCTTTTCGCAACCGGTCTTCATCGGCAACGACGCGCGCTGCGCGACGCTCGGCGAGTACGTGCACGGGATCGGAGCCGGCACGCAGAATTTCGTGCTGCTGACCCTCGGCACCGGAATCGGCGGGGGGATCGTCGCCGGCGGCCGCTTGCAACTCGGCAACCAGGCCGGCGCGGGCGAGGTCGGCCACCACCAAATTCGTGCGACCGACGGCTTCGTCTGCAACTGCGGCAAGACGGGCTGTTTCGAAGCGCAGGCTTCGGGGACCGGGCTGATCCGCTGCGCGCTCGCGCTTGCGCCCTCGTTTCCGCACAGCGCGCTGGTCGCCGGCAAGCCCGAAAAACTCGGCTCGAAGGCGATCCGCAAAGCGGCCGAAACGGGCGACCCGCACGGGCTCGCGGCCTGGACCCGCTGGTGCGACGATCTGGCGCGCGGCCTGGCAAACGTGATCGCCTTCGTGAATCCCGAACTGATCGCGCTCGGCGGCGGGGTCGCAAGCGCCGGCGATTTTCTGCTCGCCGCCGTGCGTCCGAAGGTCGAGGAACTGACCACGATGGTCCCGCGCGGCCACACCCGCATCGAGATCGCCTCGCTCGGCAACGACGCCGGCGTCATCGGCGCCGCCGCGATGGCCCGCCGGGGTGGTCTGGCCGAAACCCCTTAGCAGGTCGCGGAAAAACCCTCGGCGCCATCTCGACCCCGCCTGTTCCGCCGAACACTTCGTCGACTCTTCGGTCACGAAGCTACGGCTTCGCTCCCTCATCGCTCCTCGTTTCGACGGAACATTCGGGGCCGATCTGGACACCGCGGGTTCTTCCGCGACCTGCTAGCGGCTGGCGCGGATGCGGCGCTCGCAGCCTTCGCAGAGGTGCGAGAGCTTGTTGTCGGTGTCGTAGATCGAGGCCGAGAAAAACATCGCGCAGCGGGCGTTGAAGCAGTGGCCGAGGCCGAGCGCGTGCCCGAGGTTGTGGACGGCTTCCTTCAGCAGGCGTTGGAAGAGCAGATTCGGATCGGGTTCTTCGCCGTAGAACTCGCTGCGCAGGCGGTGCAGCGAGACGACCGCGACCCGCTGCTCTTCGCTCGCGTCGCCGAAGATGAAGCGGTGCGAGGTCTTGTAAAGGTCGAAATCGGTGAGCGCAAGGCGCAGGTCGACGTGCGCGCGCTCGAGGGCCGCGACCTTCGCAACCAGCGTGTTGAAGAACATCTGCTTGCGCACGCCGTTCTGTGCCGTCCGCGGAACCCGCAGCGCCCGCTCGATCTCGCAGGAGAGCAGAAAGCGCTCTTCCAGGCAGAGCGCGAGGCGCCGCACGAGCTCCGGATCGATCGTGTTGATCGGGACGATGCCGAACTGCCCCACGTCGCCGCACCTTTGCCCCGCACGCGCCGCAAACCTGGTGCAGCGGTTCGGCGGCCCTAGCGCGAAACGGCGCGCATGATCGTCGGGATCGGCATCGACCTCGCGGAGGTCGAACGCTACCGGTTCGCACCCGAGGCGCTGGCTCGGTTCGCCCGCAAAGTCTATTCCGAAGAAGAGCTGCGTTACGCCATGCGCAAGCGCCACTGGCCCGAACGGCTCGCCGGCTTCTTCGCAGCCAAAGAGGCGGCGCGCAAAGCCTTCGGCCACGCGATCCCGTGGCGCGAGGTCTGCGTCACGCACGAAGCGAGCGGCAAACCTGCGCTCCGCTTCAGCGGCAGCGCGGCCGAGTTGCCGGCGCGCCGCGGCGTCACCCGCATCCACCTCTCGATCACGCACACCCGCACGCTGGCCGCCGCGACCGTGATCCTCGAAGACGACCGATGCGGCTGCTGACCGCCGCGCAGATGCGCGCGGCCGATGCTGCGGCCGTCGCGCGGGTCGGCGAGCTTGCGCTCATGCGCGCGGCCGGAGCGGCGATCGCGGAAGCGATCGCGCAGCTCGCGCCCGATGCGTGCCGGCTCGTGGCCTTCGCCGGCCCCGGAAACAACGGCGGCGATGCGTTCGCAGCCTTCGCGGCCCACGCCGCGCTCGCCGAACGCATGCGCGACGGAGCGTTCCCCGAGCGGATCGTGTATGCGGAGGACGCGCCGCACGCGAGCGCGGCGCGGCGCACGTTCGAACGCGAGGCGCGCGAGCGCGGCGTCGTGACGCGCCCGCTGCCAAGTGACTTCACGGC
>JBOHTX010000035.1:0-13323 GCA_050733855.1 Vulcanimicrobiaceae bacterium | reverse complement strand
AACGGAATCGTACTGCTCGCCGTTCGGCTTCCGCTGGACGCGCAGCCTTTGCGCGGCGAGCTCGACGATGAGATATTCGCGGATACCGCCGCGCGCGTAGGCGCGCAGCTTGGGACCGCGGTCGCGACGTATGGACGAGTCGGCGACCTCGATGAGGGCGTAAATTTCATCCGTGCTCGGGCGCTCGGGCGCAAGCGAAACGACGCGGCGAGCAAAGACGGCGATGTCGGGCTGGGGCTCGTCGTAGACGCCAAGTACGACGGAGGCTTGTCCGGCGACGAACGCGCGCTCGCCGAGTCGCTGCACCAGGTACTCAACGATCAAGCCATGGGCGGTATAGTGCGGCGGCCCGATCGGGGGCATCGTCACGATCCGCCCGTCGAGCAGTTCGACGTGCTCCTCGGAATCGATGATCCCGACCTCGACCATGCGGTGGTACTCGTCGACCGTAATCGGCCGGAGCGGAAGTTCGAGCGCCATATCACTCATGCGACTATCCCTTTGGGACGCTGCTTCGAGTTTGCCGGCAAATATCTTCGCCGAGTCGCAACGAACGTCGGAGCGGAAGCGGAATCGCCCGCGGAAGCGGCGTAGCGCCTAGGCGGAGGTGGCGATCGTGAAAGAGCCCGTGGTCCCGCGCCTCACCGGCGGCGAATACCTTGGGTGGGAGCAACGACAGGAAGCCAAGTTCGAACTTCACCACGGCTTCGTTCTCGCGTTCGCCGGCGGGACGGTCGCCCACGACCAAATCGCGTTCAACCTCCGGGTCGCGCTCGCGCGTGCGTATCCGCCGCCGTGCCGAACGTTCGGCTCCGACCTCAAAGTGCGCGCCTCGGCCGATGCCTATTTCTATGCCGATGCGGGCGTGCTTTGCGAGCCGATCGGCGACGACCAGAGCGTCGTCGAGCGTCCGCGCGTCGTCGCCGAGGTGCTGTCGCCGTCGACGCGCGCATACGATCTCGTCGAAAAGCGGGCCGCCTACAAAGACGTGGCGTCGCTCGCCGCCATTGCGTTCGTAGAATCGCATCTCCGCCGCGTCGAGGTCGAGACGCTTCGCAGCGATGGAACCTGGCATTCGGCGTACTACGACGACGGCGAGGCCTGGATCGGCGACTGTCGCGTTGCGCTCGACGAGATCTACGCGGGGACGTCGCTTGCGGCGCAGGAGTCCCGCTAAAAGGCGGAACCGCTTCAGAGGATCGTCGAACAAGGCGACCCAACGTCGGCCGGGTGGCGCTCGATGGCGGCGGCGTGGAGCCGCGCTGAGCGACATGAACCGCCAAAGCAGTAGCCGGTGGTGCCGATTCGGCCGGGCTTCACGTCGTGCTGCTACGGGGTAGTCGAGAAACGCCCGCGTGTCGGACATGACCTTCGCCTGGGTCGACCGAGGAATCGCGCGCCGCACGCCGCAACTCTCGGGCCGTGGTCGCCGAATCACGGGTACCGTTCACGCGGCAGGACGTGAACGCGTCGTTCGACGCGACCACTGTGTCGCGCGGGCGCTCGTACGCGGAGGAAGGCCGGGTTTCCGCCCTTCGCATCGCCGAAAGCGGCGCGATTCTCGCGCACGTTCGCGGTTCGGAACCCGCGCCGTACGAGGTCGTTGCGTACGTCGCACGCGGTCGCGGTTCGCAACGCACGGTGCTGCGCGGTGCCTGCGACTGCCCGATGCGCGTGGACTGCAAACACGTCGTGGCGACGCTCCTCGCCTTGCTCGAGGCCAAGCGTCCGGGACGCACCCCCTCGACGATGCCGATTCTCGAGCGCGACCCGCGCGTCGATATCTGGCTCGACGAGATGCGCGAGTCGCTCAAAGACGACGAAGCCTCGCTTGCCGCCGGCGACGAACGGATCGCCTACATGTTCGGTGCGCAGCCGCGCGGGGCTTCGCCCCGTGCGCTGCCGGTGCAACTCCTGGTCATGCGGCGCTCCAAGACCGGGCGCTGGACCAAGGCCCGCGAAAGCTCGCCGGATTCGCTCGCGCAGAGTTCGGCGCGCGCCGTACGCCCCGCTGACACGCTCATCGGACGGCTGTTGCGCGTGTACGCCGATACGTACCGCGGGCGAACGCCGTTGGCCGACGACCTCATCGGCCGGATCGTCGCGACCGGGCGCGCGCATTTCATGGAAGCGGCGAATCCGCCGCTGACGCTCGGCCCGAGCCGGCCGGCGCAGATCGTCTGGCAGGCGAGCGACGACGGCACCCAGCGCCCTGGCTTGCAGAGCACGGGCGACGCGCTCGAGCGGCTCGCAGCCGGCTCGACCTGGTACCTCGATCGTTCGAATTGGAGCGCAGGGCCGCTCGACGCTGGCCTGCGACCGGCAACGCTCGCCGCGATCCTCGCCGCGCCGCCGGTTTCGCCCGCCTCAGCGCTCGCCGTGCGGACCGCATTCGAGCGCGAGCTGGCTCCGCTTGCGCTGTCCGCGCCGATACTGATCGAGCAACGCATCGTCGAGGTCGCACCGGTTCCGCGGCTCGCGCTGAGGACGATCGAAGTTCCGGCGGCGCCATGGGAGACGTGGCGCGCCGACGCCGGCTCGCGAACGTTCGACTTCGCGGAACTGACCTTCTCGTACGACGGGGTCGTCGTCGATCCGACCTCGAGCGCCGATTCGGTTCGGCGCCTCGAAGCGGACGCATCGCTCGTGCATCCGCGCTCGCACGAGGTCGAGACCCGCGCCGCCCTGCGCCTCCAGCGCTATCCCTTCGCGAAGGACCCCGTGGCGCGCGAGCACGTGTCGGCGAACGGTCTCCTCTTGCGTTTCGAGCCCGAAGACGAGGGGCACTGGGCGAGTTTTCTTCATCGCGAGGTGCCCGCGCTTCGCGACGAAGGCTGGGAGATCGCGATCGAACCGGGTTTTCGGCAGCGCGTCGTCGATCTTGCCGACGACGGCGCCTGGCTGCCGTGCTTCGCCGAGCGCAGCGACGGTTGGTTCGACCTCGGCATCGGGCTCGATGTCGACGGCCGGCGCATCGAACTGCTGCCGCTGCTGCGCGACCTGCTGGTCCGGCGCGATTCGCCGTTCGATCCGGCGCACGCCGCAGCGCTCGCGAGGAACGACACCTTCTACGTGCGCTTCGCAAACGAACCGACGACCCTCGCCTTCCCGACGGCTCGCTTGCGCGCGATCTTCGACACGCTGATCGAACTCGGCGAGCCCGAGACCCTCGGCGCGCAAGGTCAGCTCCGCCTGCCGCGGATGCGGCTCAATCTGGTCGACGAATTGGAAGCGGCCTCGGGCTTGAGCTGGCTGCTCCCGGAGCGCGAACGGGGGCTCGCAAAAGCTATGCGAACGTTCGACGGTCTGGCGCGCATCGACGTGCCGTCGTCGTTCAAAGGAACGCTGCGGCCGTACCAACGCGACGGCCTCGATTGGCTGCAATTCGTCGGCGCGTACGGCTTCGGCGGCATTCTGGCCGACGACATGGGACTGGGCAAGAGCGTCCAAACGCTCGCCCATCTGCTCTGCGAGCGCGAGGCCGGCCGACTCACTGCACCGGCGCTCTTGATCGTTCCGACCAGCCTGGTCCATCACTGGCTCGACGAATCCGCGCGTTTCGCGCCGTCGCTGCGCGTGCTCTCGCTGCACGGGCCGGATCGAGCCGAGCGATTCGAACGGATCGAGCAGAGTGATCTCGTCATCACGACCTACGCGCTGCTCCCGCGCGATACCGAACTCCACGACCGCCGCTGGCATGCCGTCGTTCTCGACGAAGCGCAAGCCGTGAAAAATCCGCAGGTCAAAGCGGCGCAGGTCGCGATGGGTCTGCGGACGCAGCACCGCCTCGCGTTGACCGGAACGCCCGTCGAAAATCACCTGGGCGACCTCTGGTCGCTGTTCTCGATCGTCTTGCCCGGGACGCTTGGCGATCGCAAGACCTTCGGGCGCCTCTTTCGCACGCCGATCGAGAAGCGCGGCGATTCAGAACGGGCGCGCGCGCTCGCTGCGCGCATCCGTCCGTTCGTGTTGCGACGCAGCAAAGGAAACGTCGCGCCCGAGTTGCCGGAAAAGACGGAGATCGTTCGTCGCGTCGACCTCGTCGGTGCGCAGCGCGACCTGTACGAAACGATCCGCATCGCGATGCACGAGCGGGTGCGCGCCGAGATCGCCGGACGCGGCCTCGCCCGCAGCCAGATCGTGATCCTGGACGCGCTTCTGAAGCTGCGCCAGGTCTGCTGCGACCCGCGCTTGCTCCCAGCGCGTCTGCGCAAAGCCGCCGAGAGCGCCAAACTCGAATTGCTGCTCGAGATGCTGCCGCAGCTGGTGGAAGAGGGGCGGCGCATTTTGCTGTTCTCGCAATTTACGAGCATGCTCGCGCTCATCGAACCGGCGCTCGCGAAGCTCGCGATTCCGTTCGTCACGCTGACGGGCGAGACGACCGATCGGGCCAAAGTCGTCAAGCGCTTCCAAGCGGGCGAGGTGCCGCTGTTTCTGATCAGCCTCAAAGCCGGCGGCACCGGCTTGAACTTGAGCGCGGCCGATACGGTGGTGCATTACGACCCGTGGTGGAATCCGGCCGTCGAGCGGCAAGCGACCGACCGCGCCCACCGCATCGGCCAGACGCGCCACGTGTTCGTCTACAAGTTGATCGGTGCCGGTACCGTCGAGGAGAAGATCGTCGAACTGCAAGCCCGCAAAGCCGAACTCGCGGCCGCGATCTTCGCCGAAAAGGCGACCGCCGGCGCACGCTTCGGCATCGAGGATATCGAGCGGCTCTTCAGTTCGCTCGATTGACCTCGACGGCCTCGGCGGAGCGGGCGCTCGCGGCGCTCGGCGGGCAGCGCGCGCTTGTGCGTGAGGACTGGAGCGCGGTCGAGGGGCTCCATGTGCGAACGGCGATCCACGTCGGCGCGACTTTGGAACGCGACGGCGATTATTTCGGCCCGGTCCTCAACCGGACCGCGCGGCTGCTCGGCACGGGCCGCGGCGCTCGGATCCTGCGCTCGCAGACGGCCGCGATGCTGCTCGAAGGCGCGCTACCTGCCGGCGTCGCGGTGCGCGATCTCGGGGAACATCGTTTGCGCGATCTGGCCGAGAGCGAACACGTTTTCGCGGTCGTCGCGCCGGTTGCAACGTGGCTCGCCGAAGGTGCCGCGCTCGACGAAAGCGCCGCCGTCGCCGAGGCGCGCGCGATCGCAGCCCCGCGCGAGAGCGGAACGCTCCGGTGATCGCGCACGAGGCGATGCGGCTTGCGGCGCGCGAACCCGCGAGCGGCCGGACCTTCGTGCTGATCCACGGTCTGGCCGCGAGTCCGCGCCAATTTCTCGCGCTCGGCGAGAGCCTCGCCGCAGGCGGCGCGAACGTGCTCTTGCCGCGGCTCCCGTATCACGGCCACGCCGACCGCATGACGAGCGCGCTTGCGAAACTCCGCGCCGACGACCTGCGAGCGTTCGCGCGCGAGACGCTGGCGACGGCGCGCGCCCTCGGCGGAGAGCTCGTCGTCTGCGGATTCTCCGTCGGCGGCCTGGTTGCGGCCTGGCTCGGTCAGCATCACGCGGTCGAGCGAATCGTCGCGATCTCGCCCTTTCTCGGCGTGGCCTGGTTGCCGAACTTCGCGACCGCCGCGCTTTCGCGCCGCGCGCTTGCAAGGCCGAACCGCTTCCGCTGGTGGGACCCGCTGCAGCGCGAGCGGCTCGCGCCGGAGCACGGCTATCCGCGCTACGCGACGCACGCCGTCGCCGAGTGCGTCCTGTTGGCCGACGAACTCCTCGAAGAGGCGCGCAGCCGTGCGCCGCTCGCGCGCCGGCTCGAAATCGTCCTCAACCCGCGCGAGCTAGCCGTCGACAACGCTACCGCGCGCCGGCTCGCCGCTCGCTGGTCCAGGCGTCGTCCCGAAGCCGTCACGCTCCACTGCCTACGCGGCCTGCGCCCCTCGCACGACATCATCGAACCCGAACGCAACCCGCAAAACCGCGCGCGCGTCTACCCCCAACTGCTCGCGCTCCTGAACCGCTAGCGGCGCGCCTTGACCGATGCCATCACAGAACGTAGGATGATGGCATGCACCGCATTCAAGTTCAGCTCAGCGCACCCCAGGAGCGGGCGCTCCGCGAAATGGCCCGCCGTCGCAAGGTGTCGATTTCGGCCCTCGTCCGCGAAGGCGTCGATGGACTTCTCGGCCCGGCGCAGGCGCGCTCCGCCGAAATGAAGGCGCGCGCCCTGACCATCGTCGGAAAATATCGCTCGAAGACAAACGATGTCAGCGAACGGCACGACCGCTACTTTGCAGAGGCGATCGCGAAGCGGCGCCGCTGACCGTCTTTTGCGATACGTCCGCCCTCTATGCCATCGTGGACCGTTCCGACGCAGCGCATCGCCGTGCGAGCGGCCTCTGGACCATGCTGCTCGCGAACGCCGAGCGACCCGGCACGACGAACTATGTGCTCCTCGAAACGCTGACGCTGCTGCAAGCGCGGTTAGGAATGCGAGCGGCGAGCGATTTCCGGGCGGCCGTCGAGCCGATTCTGGAGATCGGCTGGATCGACGCCGCACTTGGGGAAGTGGCCCTCGCCGAGTTTCTCGGGGCCCACAAGCGTCGGCTGAGTTTGGTCGACTGTTCGAGTTTCGCGTACATGCGCAGCAAAAACGTGCGGCGGGGCTTCGAATCGTACCGATGATTTGATCGATGCTGCGGCCCTCACGAGCGCCTTAACGGCGTGCGCGGGAGAGGAAGCGGTCGGCGGCGAGTTCGATTTCGGGACGACGGGCGAGGCGAAAGCGATCAGCGTGGGCGCGGCGCACGACCTGCGCGTAGCCGAGCTGGTGCGGCACCGTGTGATGCACGAGTTCGTCGGCGCCGAGATCGACGACCAGGTAATCGGCGATGCCGAAGCGGGCGTAGAGGTGCTGCTTCCGCCCGAGATCTTTGAGGACTGAGCTATCCGCGATCTCGATGAGCGCGATCAGGTCGCTGGGGGCCGGACCGCATTCGCGGATCTCCCAATCGATGCCGTCGACGAGGGCGATGTCGGGCTGCGGCTCGTTTCGGTCGCCGAGCGGAAACGAGCCTTGTCCCACGATCGTCGTGTTCTCGGGGAAGACGTCCTGCAGGTACGAGTCGATCGCCGCGTGGCGCGCCCAATGCGGCCGTCCGATCGGGCTCATCGTAACGACGATCCCGTCGAGCAACTCGACGCGCTCGCCGTCCTCGAGGATCCCGATCTCGGCCATGCGGTGATATTCCTGGACCGAGAAGAGCCGGGGCACCAGTTCGGTCGCCATGTCACTCATCGCATCGTCTCCCTGCCGCGTTACCGCGGCGTGGCCGGCTCGTGTTCCCCGTGGGTTCCGTGCAGCCTACGACCCGCCCGCCGGCTGCGATGGTTCGGGCGACCGGCGTGCTCGCCGGCGGCCGGCGCCCGAGCGGGAGGGGTCGGCGACGACCGGCTCGCAAGCTCCGCCCCGAGAGGGGTGAGGCATGAGCCGAGTGCGGGTTTTGGTCGGGACGCGCAAGGGCGCGTTCGTGCTGAGCGCCGACGGCAAGCGCGAGGCGTGGGAGGTCGCCGGACCGTTCTTCGCGGGCTGGGAGGTCTATCACCTCAAGGGCTCGCCCGCCGAGCCCGAGCGCATCTACGCTTCGCAGAGCAGCGGCTGGTTCGGCCAACAGATCCAACGCTCGAACGACGGCGGCGCGAGTTGGGAGCCGGTCGGCCACGAGTTCGTCTACGACGGCGTTCCGGGAACCCACCAGTGGTACGACGGTACGCCGCATCCGTGGGCCTTTGCGCGCGTTTGGCATCTCGAACCGTCGCTGCACGATCCCGAAACCGTCTACGCGGGCGTCGAAGACGCGGCCCTCTTTCGCTCGAACGACGGCGGCGGAAGTTGGCACGAACTCTCGGGCTTGCGCGGGCACGAGACGGGCGCATCGTGGCAGCCGGGCGCCGGGGGCATGTGCCTGCACACGATCCTGCACGATCCCGCCGACCCGCAGCGGATTTTCGTTGCGATCTCGGCGGCCGGCGCGTTTCGCAGCGACGACGGCGGCGCGAACTGGCGGCCGATCAACCAAGGCCTGCGCTCGGAGCACATCCCGAACCCGACCGCCGAGGTCGGCCACTGCGTCCACCGGCTCGCGATGCATCGCTCGCGGTCCAGCGTGCTCTTCATGCAGAAGCACTGGGACGTGATGCGCAGCGACGACGCCGGCGACTCGTGGCGCGAAATCAGCGGGAATCTGCCGACCGACTTCGGCTTCGCGATCGACGTCCACGCGCACGAGCCCGAGACGATCTACGTAGTTCCGATCAAAAGCGATTCCGAGCACTTTCCGCTCGACGGGCAGCTGCGCGTCTACCGCAGCCGCAGCGGCGGCAACGAGTGGGAGCCGCTGACGAAAGGGCTGCCGCAACGCGACTGCTACGTGAACGTGCTGCGCGACGCGATGGCGGTCGACGCGCTCGACTCCTGCGGCATCTACTTCGGGACGACCGGCGGCCAGGTGTACGCTTCGGCCGATGCGGGCGAGCATTGGGCGCCGATCGTGCGCGATCTGCCCGCCGTGCTCTCCGTCGAGGTGCAGACGCTGCCGTGATCCGGGTCGTGCTGCCCGCGCACCTAAGGACGCTCGCGCGTCTGGACGGCGAGGTCGCGCTCGCGGTCGGGGCGCCGGTGACGCAGCGCGCGGTCCTCGATGCGCTCGAAGCCGCCCATCCGGTGCTGCGCGGCACGATCCGCGACGGCCCAACGGCGACGCGCCGTCCGTTCATCCGCTTCTTCGCCTGCGAGCGCGATCTCTCGCACGAGTCGCCCGACGCCGCGCTTCCCGCTTCGGTCGCCGACGGCGCCGAACCACTGCTCGTCGTGGGCGCAATCGCCGGCGGCTAAGGGCCGCGCGCACCACTTGACCACTAGTGGTCAAGTGGCTACGATACGCCAATGCCCACCGTGAACATCGCGCAGGCCAAAGCTCAGCTCTCCGGCCTCGTGGCACGCGCCTCGCGGGGCGAGGAGATCATCTTGGCGCGGCGTGGGCAGCCGCTCGCCAGGCTCGTGCCGCTCTCGGGGGTGGTACCGGCGGCCCCACACCGGGGCTTCGGGATTGGGCGCGGAGATTTCGTCGTCTCCGACGACTTTGACGAGCCGCTCCCGTCGGACGTTCTCGACGCGTTCGAAGGACGCGACGGCTCGACGCGGTGAGTTTGCTGCTCGATACGCACGTTTGGCTCTGGTGGACGAGCGGCGAGGAACGCCGGTTTCCGCAACGGGTGCGCCGGCGGATCGCCGATCCGGGCGAGCGGGTCGCGGTCTCGATTGCGAGCCTTTGGGAGCTTGCGATCAAAGCGAGTCTTGGGAGACTGAGCGTTCCGAGGTCGCCCGCCTCGTACGCGCTCGATCAGCTGAAACGTCAGCGCTTCGACCTGCTCGAGCTCAAGGTGAAGCACCTCGATGCGGTCGCCGCGCTGCCGCCGCATCACCGCGATCCCTTCGATCGTCTGCTGATCGCTCAAGCGCAGGTCGAGCCGTTGACGATCGTGACGGCAGACCGCGCTTTCCGGGCGTACGACGTCGCGAAGATCGTTTTCTGACGGCTAAGGTGCGCGGGCTAGGCGCGCGCGATCTGCGGGGCTCCGAGCGCGCGGTACTTGCGGTAGACCGCGAAGTAGGTCGCGCCGATGATCGTCATCGCGAAGACGAGCAGGCCGTCGCCGATCACCGTTCCGGTTACGCTCTGACGCGGGACGAGCGAGAGGATCAGGGCGCGCACGAGAAACGCGCCGATGTAGATGGCGGCCGTCGCCCAGGAGGCGCCGAGCAGCATCACGCCGCGCTTGGCGGTCGCGCTGACGGCGGTGTGGTGTCCGCGGAGGAGCCCGACGGGAACTCCGGCGGCGAGCCCGAGCACGACCGCGAGCGCGATCTGCCAAGCCGGCGCCGGGGAGAGCGCCTGGTGCCCGTAGACGGCGAAGGCCGCGATCAGGATCAGCAGTCCCGCCGAGATCCACATGCGCGTAACGCTCAAGCGCTGCGCCCGCGAGGCGCGAAAGAGAATCAACGCCGCGATCGCGATGTAGAAGACGACCGTGGTCGCAACCGGTTGCGGCGTCACCGGGCTACATCTTGTAGCTGTGCAGTCCCGAGATCCAGATGTTCACTCCCAGGTAGCAGAACAAGATCGAGGCGAAACCGAGCGCGCAGAGCCACGAGGTTTTCAGGCCGCGCCACGAGTTGCGCGTGTGCAAGTGCATGTAGAGTGCGTAGATCGTCCAGGAGACGAGCGCCGCCGTCTCCTTGGGGTCCCACTGCCAGTAGGCGCCCCAGGCCTCTTTGGCCCACCAGGCGCCGGTGATCACACCGACGGTGAGCAGCGGCAAGCCGACCGCGACGATGCGGTAGGTCAGAATGTCGAGCTTCGTGAGCGAAGGCAACGTCGCGAGCCACAGCGCGAGCGTGTTGCCCTCGGCGGCCGCCTCCGCGAGGTACGGCGAATCGCCTCCGAGCATGATTCTGCGAGGCGTGGGCTGGGCGTAGGCTTGCATCGTCACGCCGAGCGAAGCCGCAGGCCCGGCCAGCGCCGCCTGACCGCTGACCCCGCGTTGCGCGCGCCGCTCGAGCGCCTGCTCGCCGTAGTACTTGACCAAGTAGAGAAACGCCGCGACGAACGCGACCAGGAAGCAAGCGTAGGCCGTAACGACCAGCGGCACGTGAATCTTGATCCAATACGATTGCAAGGCCGGAACCGCCGGCAAGTAGCCCTCGTCCCACGTCAGACCGTACGCAAGAAAAGCGGCCGCGAGGCCCTGGACGAAACCGCCCATGAACCACACGTTGTACTTGAGCGCGAATCCGATGAAGATCAGCGTGCTCATGGCCGCGAACAGCGACATCGAGCCGTAGAGGTTCGTGAGCGGCCAGATGTGGCTCGTCTCGTACCGGTAACCCAACTCGAAGAACTGCACCGCGCAGCCCAGGAACGCAAACGGAATTCCGACCCGCTTCGCAAACTCCGAGCGCGACAGGAAGTAGGTCAGCAGGGCAAGCGTGCTGACGATGTAGGCCGAGATGGCGACGACGACGAGCAGCTGGTCGGTGTTCATACGGCTACCTTTCCACGGGTCAGGCCGGCGCTCCGGTTCGTTCCAGATCGCGCACCAGGGCTTCGAATTGCTCCTCGAAGATCTCGTA
The DNA here is from genome assembly GCA_050733855.1 of Vulcanimicrobiaceae bacterium. Taxonomy (GTDB): domain Bacteria; phylum Vulcanimicrobiota; class Vulcanimicrobiia; order Vulcanimicrobiales; family Vulcanimicrobiaceae; genus JBOHTX01. The sequence goes on along the minus strand of JBOHTX010000035.1, from coordinate 2,196 downwards.
TCCCTTGACCGTCACGGCGGCGATCCCCACCTTCGAACCTCCGTTCGTGCCCGGGTCGATCCGCACGAAGAGCCGCGCCGGCAAAAGGTAGAACGAGATGCACAGACCGGCGAGCAGCACGAACGCGCCGACCGCGACGAACGGAATCCCCGGGTCGTGACGGTATTGAATCCCGCTGTAGAGCGTGTAGCCGCCGACGTGCAAGCGGTAGCCGTCGCCGAGATCGACGGTCCGATCGAGCGGGACGAGGATGCTGCCCAGCTGCGCATCGCCGTCGAAGAGGTCGAGCACGACGCCGGGACTATTCGGGCGCGGGTCGGCCCCGATCGAGCCGTTGGGGCCGATCGTGCCGACGAAGCGCTGGTAGCGGATCGAGCGCGTCCCGTCGCCGACCTGAAACCCTTCGCCTTCCATCAGGGGGCGCGAAGGCACGTTCGCCAGACTCCGGCCGTCCTGCAGCAGCGTGAAGGGAACCGCGAAGCCGTACGAGGCCTGGTAGTACAGGGTGCCGTCGAGCGAGAGCGGATCGTTCACGCGCAGCGTCTGGATGCGGGTTTGCCCGGCGCGATCGGTCGTCTCGAGTTTCGAGACGTAATCGATCGGCTGGTAGACGAGGCCGCCGCGGGTCGCAATCGGCTCGTAGCGGTAGCGGAAGTGCAGCAGCCGGAAGCGGTCGCCGTTCTGCGGAATCGTGACCGTCTGGCCGGTGATGATCGGCGTCTGGCCGCTGTACCCGAACGCCCAGTAGAGCGTGGTGCCGACCGCGATGATCACGAAACCGACGTGCGCGACCAAGACTCCGCGGCGCGCCCAATTGTGCTTATCGGCGAAGGTCCACACGGTCCCGCCGTCCTCGCGCTTGCGGACCAGCCAGCGTTGCTCCACGAAGAAGTGTTCGACCCTGGCCCGCACGCTCGCTTCGTCGCCCGGAAGCTCGATGCTCGCGTTGAGCGGAATGTGCTCGATTTTCACGGGCCGCAGCGAGGGCATACGGGTCGGGATCACGCGCCAAAAGGTCGCGAGCGTCATGCAGGCGATGATCAGCCCGATGATCCCGATGTAGACCGCCGAGTGATAGATGTTCTGCAGATCGAGGCGCACGATCAGCCGTGCCAGCGGCGCCGAGTAGTTGGCGAAATAGTAGCTCGGCTCGTGGCCCTGTTCGACGATCACGCCGATCAGCGTGAGGAAGCCCCAGATTCCCAGCAGCGACATCCCGAACCAAAAGTCCGAGAGCGAGCGGAGGATCTCGTAGAGCGCCTCGCCGAGTTTGCCGCGCAGCCCGAAGACCGTGGGCGCAGCGGCCGCCGGAGCCGGGGTCGAACGGATCGCTTCCACCTTACGCCCGCGCGTCCGCGCGGCGCCAGCGCCGCTCGAGCAGCACGATGACCCAGATGCTCGCTTCGTAGAGCACGTACATCGGGGTCGCGATCAGCATCATCGTAATCGGCGAACCGTCGGGGGCGGCCAGGCCGCCGAGCCCGAGGATGCCGACGATCACGTAACGCCGGTATTTGCGCAACATCGTCACGTTCACGATACCGATCCGCGCCAGCGCCACCACCAGCACGGGGGTCTGGAAGACGAGCGCGAACGCGAGGAACGTGAACAGGATCAGGTTCATCGTGGCTGCGAGTCCGTAGGTTTCGACCGCGACCGCGTTGGTGAGCGCGAGCAAGGCAGTGAGGACCCGATGGATGATGACGAAGTGGCAGAACAGGATCCCCATCGCCGCCAGCACGAGCGAGGGTAAGGTGTAGGCGTAGACGATCCGGCGCGTGCGCGGATGGAAGGCCGGTACGATGAACATCCAGGCCTGGTAGACGAGCACCGGCAACCCGAGCACGATCGCGCCGTAGAGCGAGAACTTGAACTCGGTGAAGATCGCATCCGTCGGTGCGAAGGCGTGCAGTTGGATGTCTTTGCCCAAGTATTCGATCCGCAGCCAGTTGATGACGAACTGCGAGGGCCAGAAGAGCACGACCGCCAGGACCACCAGCGTCACGAGCGAGACCAACAGCCGCGAGCGGAGCTCCCGCAGGTGCTCCGTGATCGGCATCTCCTTTTGGTCCCAAACGACATCGTTCTTGACGGGCGCGGGACGCTCGGCCAGCACTGGGGCGTTCGCGTTCGTCTAGGAGGAAGCGGTCGGCGCGGTCGGCGGGGAACTGGTCGGCGACGTCGGTGGGGCAACCG
>JBOHTX010000034.1:0-13449 GCA_050733855.1 Vulcanimicrobiaceae bacterium | reverse complement strand
TGGTCCACAACGGCATCGAGTACGGAATGCTGGCCGCCTACGGCGAGGGGTTCGAGATTCTGGAACGCTCGGAGTTCGCGTACGACCTGCACCAACTGGCCGCCCTCTGGTTGCACGCGAGCGTCGTGCGCTCGTGGCTGCTCGAGCTGGCCGAACGCGCCTTCCGCAACGATCCCAAGCTGACCGATATCCGCGGCTACGTCGACGATTCGGGTGAAGGGCGCTGGACGGTGCAGACCGCGATCGACGAGAACGTGCCGGCGCCGGTCATCACGCTGGCACTGCTTTCGCGCCTGGCCTCACGGCAGGACGAATCGTTCAGCGCCAAAGTGATCGCGGCGTTGCGCAACGAGTTCGGCGGCCACGCGCTCAAGCACGAACCCGAACCGGCCGCGAAAGGGTAGGTATGGCGACGCAACTCGGTACGCTCGACCGCCCGGGGGCCGGTGCCGTCAACCCTCTGCGGGCGGGTCTCGATTCCGGCCGCATCTCCGACCCTTGCACGATGGTGATCTTCGGCGCCAGCGGCGACCTGACGCGGCGCATGCTGGTGCCCGCGCTCTACAACCTGCGCTTGCAAGATATTTTGCCGATGAACTTTGCGGTCGTCGGCTTTTCGCGCTCGGAGAAATCGCACTACGATTTCCGCGAGGAAATGAAGGCCGCGGTCGATGAATTCTCGCACAGCGGCCCCTCCAAGGATCCGCTCTGGAGCGATTTCGCGGACCATCTGCACTACATCAGCGGGTCGTTCGACGATCCGGCCGCCTTCAAGACGCTGCGCGCGCAGCTCGACGAGAACGACGAGAAACTGGGGACCGGCGGCAACCGCCTCTTCTACCTCTCGACGCCGCCGAGCGTGTTCGCGACGATCGTCGACCAGCTGGCGGGCGCCGGACTCGGCCCCAAGGACCGTGCCGCGGGCTGGTCGCGTGTCGTCATCGAGAAGCCCTTCGGCACCGACCTCGCTTCGGCGCGCGCGCTGCAGTCCGAAGTCACCAAAGTCTTCGAGGAAGGCCAGGTCTACCGGATCGATCATTATCTGGGAAAAGAACCGGTCCAGGATATCATGGCGCTGCGCTTTGCCAACGTGATCTTCGAGCCGATCTGGAACCGCCGCTACATCGATTCCGTGCAGATCACCGCGGCCGAGACGGTCGGCGTCGAGCAGCGCGGCCGTTACTACGAGGGCGCAGGCGCGCTGCGCGACATGATCCAGAATCATGTGATCAACCTCTTGGCACTGGTCGCGATGGAGCCGCCGATCTCGCAGAAGGCCGACCACATCCGCGATGAAAAGTTCAAGGCGCTCTCGGCCCTGCGCCCAATTGCGCCCGAGGCGGTCGCGCGAACGGCCGCACGCGGTCAGTACGGCCCGGGACTGGTCGAAGGCAAACCGGTCCCGGGTTACCGCGAGGAGCACGACGTCAACCCCGAGTCGACGACCGAAACGCTGGCTTGCGTCAAGTTCTTCATCGACAACTGGCGCTGGGCCGACGTCCCCTTCTACCTGCGCAGCGGCAAACGCTTGGCCCGCAAGGAGAGCGAGATCGCGGTCCGCTTCCGGGCGATCCCGCACCGCATCTTCGGCGAGAGCGGCGACCGCATCGAGCACAACACGCTGGTGATGAAGATTCAGCCGGAAGAGGGCGTCTCGATCCGCTTCAACGCCAAAGTGCCGGGACAGAAGATGCACATTCGCGGTGTGACCATGGATTTCAACTACGGGACCGGCTTCACGGTCGTCTCGGCGCCCGCCTACGAGCGCCTGATCGCCGACGCGATGCGCGGCGACGCGACCTTGTTCACCCGCTGGGACGCGGTCGAACGTGCCTGGGAAGCCGTCATGCCGATCCTCGATTCCTGGCATGCAAGCCAGGACGTCGATTTCCCGAACTATCTCGCCGGCAGTCAGGGGCCGCAGAGCGCCGATGCCCTCCTCATCGCCGACGGTCGCGAGTGGAGGCGCATCTGATGATCGATGCACTGGCGATTCGCAGCGAGCTGAACCGGGCGCGCACGGCCGCGACCTCCGGCGACATCGGAGCGGCGACCCGGGTCGCGACCATGAACTTCGTCGTGTTCGTCGACGACCAGCGCTATCGTCCCTGGGTGTTCGAACGGGCCGCTGCGGTCGCCGAGAAGCACCCCTCGCGCCTGATCGTGCTCGATTCGAGCGGGCTCGCGCACGGAGTCGACGTCTCGAGCCACGCGCTCCAATGCGCCGGCGCGACCATCGTCTCCGAACGCGTCGACGTGGCCGTCGACGCGCTCGACCATGCGACGATCGCGAGCCTGGTGCAAGAACTCGCCGTCCCCGAACTGCCGCTCGTGCTGTGGTGGACCGGCGCGCGCCTGCTGCAGAGCCGGACGTTTTCGCTGCTCGCGCAAGGGGCACGAACCGTGGTGGTCGATTCGTCGGGCAGCGCGCGCGGCGAAGAGACGGTCCGTGAGCTGGGCGAATTCCTGAGCCGCTTCCCCAATCCGGCACTCCACGATCTGGCCTTCATGCGGCTCTTGCCGTGGCAGGACATGATCGCGCAGTTCTTCGATGACCCTGCCTTGCGGGAAGATCTGTTTTCGCTGCGGTCGCTCGAGATTCAAAGCGGTTCCGAAGCCGAGGCGCTCTACCTGGGCGGCTGGCTCGGGAGCCGGCTCTCGTGGGAGCCGACCGGACGGGACGCGTTCCGCGACCGGCGCGGCGGGGTCGTCACCTTCTCGCGGAGCAGCAAGGGCGACCAGCGCCGCGTGCGCTGCGTCACCTTGCGCAGCGACGATTCGACGTATTGCGCCTGCCTGGCCGACGGCGACGAAAACGTCGTGCGCCTGCAGGTCGAGGGCGCGCGTGCCAAGCCGAGGTGGTTCGTCCCGCTGCAGAATATTGCGAACACCGCCCTGATCGAGCGCGCGATCCTCGAGAGCGAACGCGACCAGATCTTCGAGACCTCGCTCGTCACCGTCCACGCGCTCTTGGCATGAAGGCCGGGACAGCGCAGCTCGAGATCGTGGCCGACTTCGCCGCGCTCGCCGAGGCACTCGCCGATGCCGTCGTCGCGGCCGGCCACGAGGCCGTCGCCGCCCGCGGGCGCTTCGATCTCGTGCTCTCGGGTGGTTCCACGCCGAAAGCTGCGTATGCCTTGCTCGCAAGCGCGCCGCGCCGCAACGCGCTCGCTTGGAACCGCGTCCGTTTCTTCTTCGGCGACGAACGCTGCGTCGGCCCCGACGATCCCCGCTCGAATTTCCGGATGGCGCACGAGGGACTGCTGGGACCGCTTGCGATCGCGCCCGAGCAGGTGGCGCGCATCCGCGGCGAGGACCAACCGCCCGCTGCGGCTGCCGCCTATGCGATCGCGTTGCGAGCGGCCTTCGCGCGCGAATCCGAATCGACCGCGGAGGGAACGCCGGTCGCGGACCTCGTGCTGCTCGGAATGGGGCCCGACGGACACACCGCCTCGCTCTTTCCCGGCACCGATCCGCGCTCGGGCGACGATTGGATCGCGAAGGCGATCGTCCCGCCGTGGGGCGTCGAACCGGCCGTCGCGCGCGTCACGCTCACGCCGCGGGTACTCAATGCCGCTCGCGCGGTCGTCATCGCGGCCGGCGGCAGCGAAAAAGCGGCGGTCCTCTCCGACGTGCTGCGCGGTCCGTACGATCCGGTCCGCCGTCCGATCCAGATCGTCGCGCCCACAAGCGGCCGCCTGCGCTGGCTCGTCGACCGCGCGGCAGCTTCCGCACTCGAGCCTTTGGATTAAACGCTAACGCCGCCGGCGCGCGATCTGCCGGAGCTGCTTCCGCACGTGCGCGTCGAGCTTGGCGACCGCCGCGTGGCGTTGCTCGGCGGTCACCATCGGCCCCGCTTGACGGCGCTGCGCCTCGGCGCGCGAAAACGACGGTTGGCGCTTGACGAACGGCGGCTCGACGATCCGAATCCCCGCGGGCGTGATCCCGAGCAGGAACTGTGCGCCCATCGGCCCTTGCGTGGTCGGCGCGCCGACGAATGGCCCCGGAATCGTCGGCGCCGGAACCGCGCCGGCCGGCGCGAGTTTCGCAAGGAGCATCGCCGCCCCGAAACTTGCCGCGAGCCCGATCGTTGCTCTGTGTCTCATCGCTCGCAACCCCCAACCGCTACGACACTTACGGATAGCACGCGGATGCCCCACGGCGGACCCGAAGCGCATCCCGCGGACGCTTAGCGCTTCCCTCGCGCAGCGGGGGTGGCAAGCGAGGGCGGGACCGGCTCGGGGGCCGTCCCGAGGGCGTCCGTTTGCACGCCGCTATCGGGCAAGATCGAACCCGAGACGCGCTCGAGTTCCACGAGCGCGTTGGCGAGGTCGGTCTGCGCTTGCAATTCGCTCCCGCGGGCGCTCGCCAGTTGCACTTGGCGCTGCAAGACGAGGTACGTCGTCGACTCGCCGGCGCGGAATTTGCGCAGTTCGCTGGCGGAGACTTGCGCGGCGGCTTTGCGCTCGGCGCCGGCGGCCAGCAGGCGCGCGCGGGCCGAACGGTAGGCTTGAACCGCGTTGCGAGCCTGCTGCTCGAGCGCCTGGATCAAGGCGAGCTCTTGGGTTGCCAGTTGGGCGCGCGCTTCTTTGGCGGCCGCATAGGTCGCCTCGGCCGTCCGGTTGCGAAGCGGAAAGCCGATCGTGGCGCCGATCGTGTACTGCGGGAATTCGCCGCGCAAGGCCGAGCCGAAGGCGGTCCCGAGCCCGCCGATCGTATTCGGCGGGAGCGGCGTGAAGGCGTTGGCGAGCGGCACGAGCGGCGGAAAGCCCGGCGGTGCGAGCGCATTGACGCGCGCGATCAACTGGTTGATCGCCACCAGCTGTTCGGCCGAGGCCGAGATGAAGGCGTTGGAATTGAGTGGCGTCGGCTCGCCGGCGAAGCCGTTCTCCGTGATGCCGAGACTGAGATCGACTTGCGGACGCGTCTGGTCGCGGTCGTAAGCGAGATCGACCTCGGAACTGCGTATCTCGTCGCGCAACTGCGCGACCTCCGGGCGTAAGAGCAGGGCTTGCGCGACGACCTTCGCGACCTGCGGCTCGCTCTGGCCCTCGGTGACCGGCGTCGTCGGGACCAGGTTGGCGCGCCAGATCGGATCGGCCGGGTCGTTGAGAACCAGGCCTTTCAGCGTATTCTGCAAGCTCGCGACGTTGGCGACGGCTGCGGCCACGGCGTCGCGAAACTGATCGACTTGCGCGTCCGATTCGACCACGTCGACGGGAGCCGCCGCGCCCTGCTCGACCAAACGCGCGTTGGATTCGCTCTGGGCCCGCGCCTGACGCAGCGCATCTTCTTGAATCCCCACGGTTTTCCACGCCGCGATCAGATCGTTGTACGCCGTCTCGACCGAATCGATCGTCTGGGAGGCCGTGAGCAGGGCTTGGTCGTCGCTGAGTGAGGCGTTGATCTTCGAAAGCCGGAGCTGCCGCCGCCGCGGCCCGATGGCGCGGCCGCGCAAGAGCGGCTGGGTGAACTCGAGCGCGAAGGCCGTCTGGTAATAGGGATCGTAGCTGTTGAGCGTCAGGTTGTTGTTGACGCGCGAGGCGGAGCTGCCGAACGAGAGCGTGCCTCCGCTCCCGACCCGCTGCGAGAGGGTCGCGCTCGCGCCCAGGGTGGTGATTTGCAGCGGAGCGCCGTTCGGGCCCGATTGAAACGACGAGGTCGCGGCGTTTTGCGAAAACGAGTAGTTCGGCGCGATCTGAAATTGGAGATCGTAAGCGCCCTTCGCGGCCACGATATTGTAGCCGGCGATCCGGCGATTCGATTGCGCGATGGCGAGCGAGGTATTGCGAACCAGCGCCATCGCGAGCGCGTCCTGCAGCGAAAGGCCGACGAACGGCCCGCTCGTGCCGGCGATCGTCGCCGGCGGCTGCGGCGGAAGCGTCGGCGGCGCCGGGGCCGGGAGCGCGGGGACCGCCGGCAGCACCAGTCCCCCGTTCCCTGCCGGGGTCGCGATGACGTTGGGCGACGCGGTTGCGATCGGAGACGGCGCGGGTGCAGCCGCCGTTGCGAGTGCCAGCCACCAGCCCAGAACCACGAACACAGCGAAGACTCCTTTTGATCTTATGCGGGCGCGAGCCGGCCGTACTCGCTCACCGAGCGTGGCGTATCGTCCGCTGCCGGAGCCGCCGGCGCTGCCTCGGCCATTGGCACCGACTACTTAACCTGGACGGAAGTCTCGACCGAGAGGCCCGGTCGCAGCGGATATCTCGGATCGGGATGGTCGAAGAAGATCCGCACCGGGACCCGCTGCGTCACCTTGACGAAGTTGCCGGTCGCATTCTGGGCGGGAACCAGGCTGAACTGGTTCTGCGAGGCCGGCGCGAGGCTGCCGACGTGGCCCTGGAAGGTGACGCCGGGATAGGCATCGATCGTGATCGCGGCCGGCTGGCCGGGATGCATGCGGCCGACCTGCGTTTCCTTGTAATTGGCCGTGACGAAGATGCCGTTTGACGGGATCAAGGTCATGAGCGATTGACCGGGCGAAACGGTCGCTCCGATCTCGACGTTCTTTTGGCCGACGTACCCGTCGATCGGCGCGTAAATGCGGGTGTACGCAAGCTTGTCGCGCGCGACCCGCAATTGCGCCATCAAAGCTTGGGTTTGCGCCTGTGAGGCGCTGGCGGCGGCTTGCTGAGCCGGGACGCGCGCCGGCGCCGCGCTCTCCGCAAGTTTCCCTTGCGCGCTTGCGAGCAGCGCTTGCTGCTCGATGACCCCCGCTTGCGACGCGTCCGCTTCGAAGCGCTGGGCGGTCACGTGCTGTTCGGCCTGATCGAGTTGCGCCTCGGCGGCCGAGGCGTCGGCGACGGCCTGCGCATACGACGCTTGTGCGGCGGCATAGGCGGCCTGCGAAGCATCCAGTTGAGCGACGGCCACATCGCCCGTCCGCACGAGGGAACTCGTCCGGCGCAGATCGGCGGCCGCTTTCGCCAGATTTTGACGCGCCGCGGGTACGGCATCGCCGGCCGCTTTGACTTGCGCCTTGGCCGCGTCGGCTTGCGCCTGCGCGACCGCGATTTGCTGCTGCGCCGAGTTGGCGCCGGCGTTCGCCTGAGCGATCGCCGCGTGCGCCTGCGCGATCCCGGCCGAACCTTGCGCATTTTGCGCACCCTGGGTTGCGCGGGTCAGCGAGACCTGTTCTTGCGCGGCCCGCGCTTGCGCCGCCTGCGCTGCGACCGCCGCTTGTGCTTGCGCGAGCGAGTGCCGCTCGTCGCGGTCGTCGAGCACGATCAGCAGATCGCCTTTGTGGACGTACTGGTTGGTGCGGACCGGGATGCGGTCGACGCGCTCGGCGATCTTGCTCGTAATTTGGACCTGGTCGCTGTCGATCTGAGCGTCGTCGGTCGTCTCGTGGCTCGAGGCGTAGGCCAGGTAGCGCAACCCGTACACGAGTGCGACGATCAGCACGATCGCCGCCACGGCGATCAGGATCGGACGCCGCAGGCTCCGGCGCGGCGGAGATCCGTCGCCCGGCGTGCGTACGGTCGTCACGGCCGGCTCGTCGACGGTCGTCATATCAGCGGTTTCGTGCTCCGTGCAGAAAGATGTCGATCAGCGAGCGGATCGCAACGTCGTTAGGAACCGGGTTGTCGCTCCAGAGTTTGCGGGCGACCACGAATGCGAAATACAGCGACATGAAGGTGCGCGCCAGCATGTCCGGATCGCCGCGTAAGCGGCCGGCGGCAATCTGCTCGGCGAAGTAGGCCGCGAACGCTTCGCGCGTGCGGACCGGACCGCGCCACGCACACGAAAACCCGTCGGGGTTGAAGTACTCTTCGGCCATCGTCACCTTGATCAAATCTTCGCGCGCGCGCAGCGCTTCGACCGCGCCGCGGGCCATCGCTTCGAGCTGCTCCTCGAGCGAACCGAGCGCACGCGCCCGCCCGATCGCCTCGGCCGCCACCGAGTCGCCGGCGTAGCGCTCGAGCATCTCTGCGATCAGCCGTCCTTTGGTCCCGAAGTGACGGAAGACGGTCGCTTCGTTGACGCCCGCGCGCTCGGCGATGCGCAGGGTGGTCGTCCCGCTGCTCCCGCCGCGCGCATAGAGTTCCCGCGTTGCCGCGAGAATGCGCCGTCGGGTGGCGTCGGTGCCCCGCGCAGCTTCTATCGCGTGCATCGCTCGGGGGTCCGCAGACCGAAGACGACGTCGAGCCCGGTCGCCGAAAGGGTTCGGACCAAGGGCGCGCGCGTTGCCCGGAGCCGCAGGTGGCCGCCCTTGGAGCGCAATTCTCGCAGGAGCGAGATCAGCGTGGCGAGCGCGGCCGCATCGAGCCGCGGGAGCGGATCGAGGTCGATCTCGAGGTCACGAGCGCCGGCCCCGAAAGCGCGCCGCGCCTGCGCCACAAGGTCCCCAAGCGGTATCGGCCCCGGACCAGAATTCACCGAACTACGCCCGCCGGCTCCACGAATGCTCGCCTCCCGATCACCCGACGACTCTAGCACGTCCTTTGTTTACATGCAAGTACTTACTTGCAATTCAGGAGGCGACCCGTGCTCGCACCCCCTGAGCTCGCCGAACTTGCCGCCGAAGCCGGCCTCCGCAGGCCCGGCATCGTGGTCGGCATGCTCGCGGGCGCGGAACCCGCCTTTGCCGCGTGGGCGGCGCCGGACGAGGGCCCGGCGCTCCCCGCGGCCAGCATGATCAAGCTGCCGATCGGCGCCGCACTGGCCGCCCGCTTGGCAGCCGGCACGCTCGACCCGCAGGCGCGGCTGGCGGTCGCGCCCGAGGTCATGACCCCGAACGACGCAGCCTCGCCACTCGTCCCGGGCTACCGCGCCAGCTACGACGAGCTCGGGGAGCTTATGCTGACGCGCTCCGACAACGTTGCAACCAACCTCCTGATCCGCGCCCTCGGCCGCCGGGCGATCACGGCCGAGATGCGCGCGCTCGGCCTCGGCGCAACGGCGGTCCGGCGCCTGCTCTCGGGGTCCCTGCCGCTGATCGCGGACCCGGAAGCGACCGGCACGAACGCCCACCCGCCGGCCGATGCGGCGCGGCTCCTCGCCGCGCTCGCGGCGGGGGAGTTACTCGGTAGCGCGCACCTGCGCCGCTGGCTCGGCGGACAAATTTGGAACGACGGGCTCGCCGCCGGGTGGTTCCCAGGTGACCGCTTCTTGCACAAGACCGGCGAGACCGACGAATGCTCGCACGACGGCGGGATCCTCGAAGGGCTGGACGGCCTGCGCGCGGTCGTCGTGGTCTACACCGGGCTCCGCGGCGGCCCCGAAGCGAACGCTCGACTCGCTCGCTTCGCCGCCCTCCTGCGCCCGCGGCTCGCGAGGGGCTGCTAGTTCACGCCCCAGTCCGTGAAGGGCGCCGGGGTCGCATAGGGCGGCCCGAGCTCGAGCACGATGTCGGCATGCTCGCTGAGCGGGATCGTGCGCGGGTCGCCCTCGTAGCGGTGCCCGTCGAGGTAGGCGCGCACGGCGCCGCGCTTGGTCCGCACGCCGGCAACGTCGGTCGGCGTCAGCGGCTGCCCCCAAATAGCGAAAAACTGCCCGAGCGTGAACGAACGAAAGACCGGCGACTCCACGTGAATGATCCCGTCCGGCGTGTGGGTGTGCAGCCAGTAGATGCACTGGGCGAGCACCGGCCGCCCGACGTCGTCGGGAATCGGGACGGGCCGGCCATGCGCGACGATCGTCAGGTGCTGATGGATGTGGAAGAGCGTCCCCTCCAAGCGGTCGCAACGGATCCCGTCGAGCGGCTGACCGGTCGGAACCTCGGCAAGCGCAAGCCTCGGTACCACGAGGACGAGTGCGGCGAGCACCGCCGAAAGAAGTGCCTGCATGGTCGCTCCGCTTGGGGAAAGCCGGTGAATTGCGTGGATAAACGAAAGTTCTTGTGGATTCGTTGTGGAAGAGCGGAGCGAACCCTTGCATGCGCCCCGCGACTGGGCTAGTATCCGCTCATCTCAGCAATGAGATGCATCGCACGTAGCGATGCGATCGCGCCGACCTTTGGATGAACGCTTCGCGGCGGACCTCCAACGAGCCGATCAATCGCAATCGCGGCGAAAGCGGTCCGAGTCATCGGACGATGCGTCGCCGACGAAGCCGAGCAGCCTACGTCGAGGGCGTCGCGAGCGATCGCGAGGCCCTCGTTGCTTTCAACGCCGGCGCGACGGCTTTTCAGGGCGCCGACGATGGTCACGGCGCGCCTTTGACCATGTCGAAGAGCCGAACGTACGCGTCATAGCGAAATCTGCGATGACGGGCCTGGCCGGTGATCTCGTGGAGTACGCCGATCCGCACTAGCCTTTCGACGAGCTGGTTGGCGGCAGGATAGGTGATCCGAAGCAAATCTTTGACGGAATTCACCGCAACGATCGGCTTTTGGTAAAGATGTTCCAACACACGATGGCCGTTTCCGGCCGCGCGCCCAAGATTGTCCGCAATGAGAGCGCGGTCGGCTTCTCGTTGTGCAAGTATGCGTCGCGCCGTCTCGGCGGCTTGATCGCTAACCTCAGCGATGCCGCGAAGGAAAAACGCCAACCAGTCTTCCCATGCTCCGCGCTCACGAATGCCCTGTAGCAGCTCATAGTACGCGGTTCGATGTTCCTTGAGGTAGTGCGACAGGTACAAGACCGGCTTCTTCAATACGCCGCTATTCATCAGGAGAAACGTGATGAGCAGACGCCCGACCCTGCCGTTCCCGTCGAGAAATGGATGAATCGTCTCGAATTGCGCATGCGCTACACCTATCCTGATGAGCGTCGGAAGCCGGCTTTCTTCGTGCAAGAATTGCTCGAGATTGCCGAGCGCGTCGGACACGATGTGCGGCGGCGGTGGGACGAAGAACGCCTCGTCGAGGGTGCAGCCTTTGGGTCCAATCCAATTTTGGCTCGTGCGCAATTCGCCCGGAGCAAGATGCGACCCCCGAACTCCTGCGAGAAGTCGAGCGTGGATTTCGCGGATGAGCCGAACCGACACGGGTAGGTCGGAAAGGCGAAGCAGCCCATGATTCATCGCCCCCACGTAGTTGATGACTTCCGCGACATCTTTGGGAGTCTGTGGGTGGTGGAGGTGGGCCTCGGCCCGCAAGAGGTCCTGGAGAGAACTTTGAGTGCCCTCGATTTGGCTTGAGAGCACGGCCTCTTTGCGGACGTACATCATCACGAAGAGGTCAGGGTTGGGGAGGATCAGGATCGAGCCGTCGAGTCGACCGAGTGCAAGATCGGCTCGGGAAAGGAGGCTTTGGAGTTCGCCGCCGACCCGGATCGGCGGCGACGGGGGCAAAGGCCCGGGGATGAAGGCGCGGTATCCGGAAAGCTGCCGCTGGTACGTGCCGGCTCGTCCGGAATCGGCCGACTCTCTCCCTGGGTGTGAAGGGCCGGATTGCATAAGGAGCCAATTCCGCTCCTTGTATCTTTCAGCCTTTACTATGCAACGACCCTCGCGCTTTTGGCCGAAGTTCATCATGGCGCCACGGCTCTGCATAGGGGGTTTGGCAGATGTTTCTGCTCATGGCCGATCGAGAAGAGGCAACGGCCTCGTGTCCCGTCTTCAACGGTACACGGCCGCGAGTTCGGCGACGGTGCGGCGCGCGAGCGCGCGCACGTCCGCGGGTTCGACGATCTCCGCTTGGGCGCCCCACTTGAGCGTCCAGCGCACGAATTCGGCGGGGTCGGCCACGGAGTAGGCGATCGTGAGCATCCCATCCGGTCCGCGTTCGGCCTTCTGCTCGCGCACGACGCGCTCGGCTTCGGCGGCGCGCGCGACGACCGCCGAATAGCGGACCGTTACCTGGACCTCGCTCTCCGATTCCCACACGCCGCTGGGCGAGCGGTCGGCAAATTGTGCGAGCACGAAGTCGTCGGGGATCGAGTATCGTTGCGGGCTCCGTTCGATCTCCGAAATGTTGTCGAGCGCGAAGACGCGGCGCGCGCCGCGCCCACGATCGAAGGCGACCGCATAGATGCGTCCGCTCGAGACGACGAAGCCGTAGAGGTCGACGTGGCGGCGCGAGCCGCTGCCACGTTTATCGACGTAGGCGAAGCGCACGCTCTGGCGTTCCCGCTGCGCGCGCTGCAGTAGCTCAAAGGCAGCGCTGCGCTCGGGGTCGAGGCGCGGTTCGGCGAGCTGGACGCGAACCGCGGGGCGCTCGGCGGCCACGACGGCGCTGCGGTCGGCGACCCGCACCAGCCGCTCGGTGACCTCGTCGATCGAGGCGCCCAGGTTGCCGCCGAGCGAACGCGCGATTCCGCGCAGCGTCGAGAGCCCGAGCAATTCGCGTCCGGTCAATTCGAGGCGGCGCAGCGAGTAGCCGTCCGCGAAGCCGTAGGTCCCGCCGGCACGCTCGTAGCGCCAGGGGAAGCCGGCTTCGGAGAGGGTCGCCAGGTAGCGGCGCAGGCTACGCGTGCTGGGAGGGTGATCGAGGTCGACGCGCCGCTTCAGCGACTCGAAATCGTGGCGGCCCTCGTCGAGGGCAGCCAGCAGGCGCAAGAGGAGCGCAAGCTTCGAGGGCCGTCCGCTCTGGGCGCGCGCGCTCACGCGGAGGCCGGCGGCGAAGGCAAGGTCGCGCCGGGCGCGCCGCCCTGGACGAGCGGCTCGCCGCGCGCGATGGCCGCGAGCATACCGGCAACTGCGGGGTCCTCGGCGGCGCCTCGCACGCACGCCGCGCGCTCGCTCAGATGCTCGGGCGTAACGCTCGCCGCCGCAAGACCCGTCACGTCGGTCCAGCGCAGTGCGCCGGTCAACGGCCGCTCGAGTTCTCCGTCGCCGATCAGAACGATCGTTTGCAGCGCGTCGAGCTGCAGCACGATCCGCCGGAGCATCTCCACGTCATCGGCGCCGCGGACCGCTGCGAACAGCAGGCGCGCGCCGCTCCGCTTCAGCGAACCCGCCACCACGGAAGCCGGTGACGATGGATCCAACGCGAGCGCGCGCACACCGAGCTTCGCGCCCGCGAAGAGCGCGACCGTCCGCTCGAGGCCGTCGTACGCCCAGATCGCGAGCGCGTCGCCGCGTTCGACGCCGAGTGCGATCAGCCCGCGTGCCAGGCGGTCGGTTTCTTCGGCCAGTTCGCGGCACGTCAAGCGGATGCGGCGCACGGCGCAGACCAGCGCCTCCCGCTGCGGATACGCCGCCGCGAGCCGGTCGAGCGTCGTCGCACTCGCTTGGGGCTCCACGCGGTTTGGGGTTCGCGCCCTGCGCGGCGGTCCTTGCAACGCGACGGGCGAGGACGCACGCGCCCTCGCCCGTTACCGATCGCTTGCCGCGAATTACAGGAGCTTGTTGAAATCCAAGTGCAGGTTCAGGTTGGTGAAGAACTGCACGTAGTGCACGTTCCCCGGGAGCGGAACATTCTGGTTCTGCTGCCAGAGATTGGCCCAACCTTCTTGCAGCGAAAGTTCCGGATTGATCGAATAGGTGCCGATCGCTTCGAAGATGTTGAAGCGGAACGGGAACGGCTCCTGCTCGAACATGTCGTAGTAGCCGTTGTAGAAG